>DMJJ01000300.1 GCA_003452185.1 Verrucomicrobiales bacterium
AGTGCGGGGATCTTACGATGCCCCGCTACGGGGTCGGAGCCCCCAGTTCAGCAGCCCCTCCTCAATCCCAACCCCAGTCCCATCCGCGCCCATCCGGGTCCCATCCGTGGTAAAACATCCGGGGTCCCGCCCGCCGCGGGTCAGACGAGGCTTGGATCGACCCCCAGGGTTCCCTCGAGGCGGGCAAGGTACTCGTCCGACTCGGCCTCGCGAAGGTGCTGCTGGGCTTCCTTCAGCCGGAGGGTGATCCCGAGCCGCGCCGCCTCGTCCGTGTGCGTCTCGCGGGAGAGGAACAGCTCCAGGTGACGGACATGCCGCTGCCAGAGCCGGATGTCGAGCTGCTGCTTGGCGCGGATGCGAGCCTGGTACCACTCGCTGGCCAGCAGATGCTCCCGGGTGAAGAGGGAGCGGATCGCAGGGTCGTTCAGCCCGGCCCCCTCATAGTGCCCCTGCTTCATGATGTGCAGCAGGGCCTTGAGCGGCGGGCAGGCGCTGTTCACGCTCCCGTCCTCAAAATAGAGCTCCGCCACCCGCTGCTGCGTCGAAATGATGTTCTCAATCCCCTCGGCGAAGATCTCCATCGATTGAAGCTCCGGACGGAGCATCCGGTCGTCAAAGACCACGTGCGGGTGGTTGAACACGCGACCGAAGAAGCTTTGCGCAAACCGGGCCGTGATCCGATATCCAAGCCGGCTGAACGGGAGCTTCCGCCCCTCATGCTCCAGGTCGGGGCAGCGCTCCAGGTATCCGTTCTCGATCAGGAATCGGGGATCCCGCTCCCCCGCGCTCATCCGGCACCAGACCTCGGGGATCAGCAGGCTGATGTCGTGATCGACACGCACATCGGGGCCAACGCATCCCGCGCTCGTGACGAACCCGTCGAACCCGCACAGCAGGCTCGAGATGAAGGCCGCGTTCAGGTCGATGATGGGGGGCAGGGCGTTGAACGGCCCCTTGGTCAGGGCCCCCTCGGATCCCGCCCCCGTGGTGGAGGGGGACTTGCCGGTCATGCTGCAGATGAATTCCATGAAGAGCTCGGGAAGCTCCATGAAATGAATCGGATTGTAGACCGCCAGGGCCTTGATGTTCGACGCGTGGTCGGGCCCGTTGTTCCGGCGGCCGGGGAGCACGGCCCCCACCGGGGTCGGCACGGCCTGGCCCAGGGAGATCCGACGGTGAAACCGGGTGGCGATCTCCACGAGGTACGCCGACCGGGGGTCCGCCAGGTCGGGGCGCATCTGGAGGTAGCGCGGGTTCTTGGAAGGCTTCCCGTCGACAATCCGCGGGTGGGAGGTGCAGACAAAGAAGGTCCCCTTCGGCGCGGCCGCCGCCGCGCGGATCAGCTGCTGCATCGGCTCGGTGTACTTCACGAACCCGATGGAATCCTCAAGCAGGTTCCCCGCATCGGCCGGCCCGAGCGGCTCGTAGTTGGAGAAGAAGTTCCCGGGCCTGCTGAAGTCCGACTCCGTCAGCCGGTCGTAGCCGCGGTGAATGGCGTCGTCCGGGCGCTGGAAGAGCCGGTTCTCGCAGTTCTGGACGAACTTGATCGACGGGGGCTGCTCCCCCCCCTGGGAGGCCGCCAGGTGGGCGATGGCGGTCCGGGGGACCACGACCGAGGCGCTGATGTCGTCCTCGGTCTGGAGCTTGGCCGCCGGGAGGAAGTCCTTCCGAACGCCGAACACCCGCCAGGCCCCGTCGCTGTCGTAGCCGACGCGGAGGTACGCCGTGGCGAGCTTCCGGTTGTCGAGCTTCAGCTCATTGCCCGGAACCCCGTTGATGATGTCGACCGAGAAATGGTCCCGCCAGGCCTCGCCCCACTCGGCCTTGTAAAAACGCTTCACCACGAACACCAGCTCCTTGATGTACTGGGGGATGCTGGCAAGCCACTCGTTGTAGGCGGCCGTGTACTCGCGGGGGGAGGGGGTGAGGAGCTTGATCACCGATCCCAGGGAGCGCTCGGGGCTGAGGATCGTGCGGCTGTCCTGCTTGGTGGTCGCGGTCTTCTTGAACCGATGCGTGTAATCGCGCCGGAGCAGCTCGGCAACGCGGTCGAAGTCCTTCTTGAAGTTGGCGACAAAGATCGGCCCGCCGATGATGGCGTCGGTGATCGGCTTGGAGATCTCCGATTTCCCACCCCCCGACACCGTGCACGGTTTGTGGCAGAAGGTCCCCTCGGCCACCGTGCCCACCAGGCGCCAGGAGCGGTTGCCGGCCGGCTTGTCCATGTGGACCTTGTAGCCCGAGGGGCGGACATAGGTGCGGCCGGCCAGGAGCTTGATCGACTGGCGGACTCCCCCGACCGAGGGCCAGCTGACGCACTGCTTGTGGAGGTCGAAGTGGACATCCTCCGGGACGTAGATGATGTCAGGGTACCGCTTGTCGATCCCGTACCCCTCCGGCATCACCTCCATGATGGGGCCGTAGCGCTGGACCACGTCGGCGAACGAGTGGTCGAGCTGCCGCACGTGCAGGTCGCCGCTGAACTCCTCCCCCAGGTCGTAGCTGGCGTAGACCATCGCCCCGCCGGCGTGCTCCTCCTCGCAGAGGCCGAAGAGATTTGCCGCGTAGCTGATCTGGGTTTTGACCTCCTTCTTGCAGTATCCGAAATAGTTGTCGGCAATCAGCGTGACGATCACCCCGGCCTCGGTCCGGCAGGTGGCCTTGAAGGCCGAGCCGTTGTTGTAGAGCTCCCCCGGCGTCCGGTAGCACATCCCGTCCCGCCGCTGGCGGGGGGTCGCCTGGTCGTAGTGCGGGAGGCCGAGCTCCTGCTTGGTGAGCCGGATCAGGTGCGGGGCCAGAATCACGCACCCCGTATGGCCGGTCCAGTGGTGCACATCCAGGGCGGCGTCGTTCTCGGGAAGGAACGGATCGCCGGCATTCCCAAAGATCGTCTCGATGAAGTCGAGGTTGCCGACCAGGTTCCCCGGGACGAAGAACCGGGTCTCCATCGTCTTCTGCGGGGTGAACCCCGGGACGCCCGGGCAGACCAGGGGGCGGAGGAGAAGGGTGACGAAGCACTCGGCCTGCTCCTTCTGCGACGCGGTGAACGGAAGCCGGAGGAGCTTCTTCGGGGGGGTCAGGGCATGGCGAAGGAGATGGGCGAAAACCCCCTTGGGAATGGCGATCTTGTCCGCCGGGATCGGGAGCCCCCCCTCGGCGATGTGGAACACCCCCTGGGTGGTGCGACGGTCGCTCTGCGGGTTGTGCAGCACCCCCTGGCTGACACGGTAGCTCCGGACGATGTCCGAGACGAACTCGTTCCGGTCGGGGGGCAGCGAGAGGGCCCGCGCGAGCCCCATCCGGTCGAGGATGAAGGTGCGGCTTGGGAGCCGCGGGATGACCCCCGTGTCCCGAAGGTGCTCGTTCAGGAAGTCCTGGATCCGCTGGTCGACGGGCGGGAGGTACTTGGCCAGCAGGCGGTCGGTCTCGCGCTGGTGCGCCAGGAGGGCCTCGGCCATCTCCTGAAGCGCGGCATCGCCCCCGGCCGCCACGGTCGGGCAACCCATGAAGGCGAGCTTCAAGTTGATGTACTGGACGATCTTGTCGTCCGAGGTGATCGCGGAGTCCGGCGGATTCCCCGCCGGCGGTCGGTGGCCCTTTGATGTCATTCGCTCAGTCCAAGTGCACGGGTGCACAAAAAAACGCTCCGGACCTCCCAGAGCAGATACTCACTGTTTACAGCCCCCGGCTTCCGGATGCAACGCTCTCCGCAGGGGGGGCAGGCTGAAAATCGCTCATGACCTTGAGAAGAGGATCACGCGGTTGGTGTTGGTCCCCTTGGCATTGTTGCCGATCCCCCAGCAGTTTGCGGTCTTGGTAAACTCCTGCGCGTTGATCAGGATGAGCTCGGGGGAAAACCCCGCCGCCACGCCGCACGGAACCGAGGCTTCCTCCAGCTTCACCTTCCCGCCCGACACCTCCCCCACCTCGAACGCCACCCAGCCCCCGGGCTTGACCACCCGGTACAGCTCCCGGAACACCCCGGTCATCGCCTCCTTCCAAGCCTTGAGGCTCGAGGTCTGGGTGATCGCGACCGTCGCGGGATCGATCCCCAGGAACCAGCAGCGAAGCCAGTTGTCGGCGGCGTACTGGACGACGCTCAGAAACGGGGGGGAGGTGACCACCAGATCGACCGAGTCGCCCGGAATCCCGGGCGTCGCGCTGCACGGGGAGGTCAGGAGCATCCCCCCGGGGGCCACTCCGGCGAGCCGCTCCCGGCTCTCGGGCGTGAGGTCGGAAAGCAGCTGGCGGGTCTTCTTGAGGATGATCCCTGGGACGTCGCGCACAGGCGGAACCTGACCCCGCTTCTCATTAATGATCCGCTGACGTCGAACCGAGGCCGCTTGATTTGGGGGGAGGGTGTAGACGGAAAAGAACCCGACGGAGTGCCCGGTCAGCCGGTTCAGCGCCACCATTGAGATCCAGTCGTCCACGGGGTCGTAGGTCCCGGAGTCGAGGCGGCGCAGCAGATACTGCTTCAGGGAGGTGATGGCTCGGAGGGTCTTGGGATGATAGAAGACGAGCAGATCCTCCTGCAGCTCGCTGGCCTGGTCGAATGGGATTTCCCCCAGCCGCTGCTTCACCTCCTCGGCCGTCGGGGGGTGAAGCCGGGGACGGGTGAGCCGGGTGCTCAGCGGGTTGACATCGCATGCAACGGGCACACGGCCCAGCAGCGCCGCCTCGATCGGGGTGGTCCCTCGCCCCATGAACGGGTCGTAGACCCGGTCCCCGGGACGGGTCAACGCCTCGATGAAGAAACGCGGCAGCTGAGGCTTGAAGCAGGCCCGGTACGACACCTCGTGGAGACGGGAGGCCTCCCGCTGTCCCGAGCTCCAGTACTCGTTGACAAAGGTCGGCACCAGCAGTTCCAGGTGACCCGGGACTCCGGTGATCGAAGTGGAGGTGACCAGGGTGGGGGTGCCAAAGGCATCGAACCCACGGAGCTTCTCGATGAACCGGGCCAGGGACTGCCGTGCCGCCGAACGGGCGGAGGTCGAGGCGGAGCGGGGGGACCGGCGTCGTGGCTTTCCTTTCGCCGCCGCCGCCGCATCCTCCAGCCCGGAAAAGAGGTCCTGCTGCTTCATCTCTGCCAGCAAGACTCGACCATCGGCCTCGGGATGCAAGTGAGAACCACCCTTCCGCGACCCTTGTGGGGTTCCTTGACTCGACAACCCCTGCTGCTCCATCGCTTAATCTTCCCCATGCACATCCCGACCCCCGCGACGCGCCTCCGCTCCCGGCCTCGGCCCCTGGCCGTGGCCCTCCTCGCCTGCCTGCTCGCCTTCGGTTCGCGGGAGGCGATGGCCGGGAGCCCCCTGGCCGATGACCTCCGGCAGCTCCAGAACCCCGGAGCAGAGGTTGTCGCGGAGGCTGGGGAGAATGCCTCCGCGCTGGTACTCAAGCATCGCTGGTCGGGGGATCGATGCCGCTGGCAGCTCTCCAACCGGGGAGTCACACCGGTCCGGGTGCGCGAGGTCCGGTTGTTCGACCTCCCGCACCGGCTCCCCGCCGCAACACCCGTCTACGGTGAGGGCTTCCAGATGCTGTCGCAGACAGGGGGGACCCTCGGTGCGCCGCAGGACATCGGATCCTACACCGACCGGGGCCATTACCGACTTCCCGAGCCCGCGGGATTCCGGACGGTCTACGGGATGCTTCTCCTCTCTCCCGCCGGTGAGGACCGAACCCTCCTGGGATTCGCCTCCTGCCGCCGGTTCAACGGGAAGTTCCACTTCAACGCGACCCGCATCCAGGGGGTGGTCGAGCTCGAAGGGCTCGCCCTCCCACCGGGGGCCTCATGGGATCTGGAGGAGCTCTTTCTTCGGACTGGGCCCGATCGCGAGGCCTTGCTTGAGGGGCTGGCCTCGGCGCTCACCCGGAACCATCCCCGGCTCCGCCACGACCCGGTCCCCACGGGGTGGTGCTCCTGGTACTGCTTCGGCCCGCGGGTCACGGCTGGCGACATCGCGGGAAACCTCGACTGGATCGCGAAGAACCTCCCGGCGCTCCGCTATGTCCAGATCGATGACGGATACCAGCCCTGGATGGGGGACTGGCTCGACACCGGCAAGGCGTTCGGCGGGGACCTGCGGGGGGTCCTGCGGCAGATCCGCACCCGGGGGTTCGAGCCCGCCTTGTGGGTGGCCCCCTTCATCGCGAGCGGGGAATCGCGACTCTTCCACGACCACCCCGACTGGTTTGTGAAGGATGCCCAGGGGTCACCCCTCCGATCGGATCGCGTCGGGTTTGGGGGATGGCGACTCGGTCCCTGGTACGCGCTGGACGGCACCCACCCCGGGGCGCAGAAGTGGCTCGAGGGGCTCTTTCGCACCCTGCGGCAGGAGTGGGGTTGCACTTACTTCAAGCTCGATGCGACCTACTGGGCCACGCTTCCCGAGGGGCACCGGCACGATCCCTCGGCGACCCGGATCGAGGCCTACCGGCGGGGGATGGAGGCGATCCGGCGGGGCGCCGGATCGAGCCTCATCATGGGGTGCAACCATCCCATCTGGCCCTCGCTCGGCCTGGTCCATGCCTCCCGCAGCTCCCTCGATATCGAGCGGTCGTGGGGGAGCTTCACCAGCATCGGTCGCGAAAACCTGCTCCGGGGATGGCAGAACGGGCGCCTCTGGTGGAATGACCCCGACTGTGTCGTGCTGCACGACGGCGGCTCGGCCGACACCATGGATGCCGGGGGGCGCCTTACGACTGTGGGCAAGGTTCCCGACAACGAGTATCAGTTCCACGCGACCCTGATCTACGCGACGGGTGGGATGCTGCTCAGCGGCGACGATCTCACCCGCATCACCCCGCGGCGTGCGGCCATGCTCCAGAAGCTGGTTCCTCCCTCCGGCGCCTGCGCCCGGTTTGAGGGGGATCGCTTCGAGGTCGGCACCACCTCCCTGCGCGACCGGCGGATGGTGTCGCTCTTCAACTGGGGCGATCAACCCGTCGCGAGGAGCTTCCTCCTCCCCGGCCGATGCCGGTTGAGGGACTACTGGACCGGGGAGGACCTCGGGGTGCACGAGGGTCGCTATGAGGCCGGGCTGCTCGCGGCCCGGTCCGCCCGTCTCATCGAGGTCCGGCCCGCTCGATGACGGCGGAGCGACGGGTCATCCCCTCAGGAACCGGTGGAGCACCTGTCCCTCGGAGATCTGGAGGGGCCGGTCGAGGATGTCCCGGATGAGGGAGCGGGGATCAATGCCCAAGAGATGATACAGCGTTGCCGAGAGATCTGACGGGGAGACCGGGTTGCTTGCGGGCTCCGAGGCAATCCGGTCCGAGGAGCCGTAGACATGTCCCCCTGGAGCGCCGCCGCCGGCCATCCAGATCGTGTTGCAGGCTCCCCAGTGATCCCGGCCCGCGTCGCTCCCGTTCACCTTGGGGGTGCGTCCGAACTCGCTCATCCAGACGACCAGGGTGTCGTCGAGCATCCCACGCTGGGCGAGATCCTCAAGGAGCACCGACAGGGGGCGGTCAACCTGCGGGAGCAGGCGGTCTTTCAACTGCTTGAAATTCGAAGAGTGGGTGTCCCAGGTGGTGTCGACTCCGGGCTTCTCGCGATGCCAGTAAACCGTGACGAGTTTGACTCCGGACTCCAGCAGGCGCCGGGCGAGGAGCAGGCTTTGCCCGAAGGTGTGGCGCCCGTAGCGGTCGCGCTCGCGGTTTCCCTCCGCCTCAAGATCGAAGGCATGCCGGGCCTCGGGGGATGTGACCAGGTCGAGGGCCTTCTGCTGATACGCCCCGAGGTCGGCGCTCCCCGCCCCCTCGAGCAGTGGACCCCGGAAGGCATCGAATTCATTGAGGAGCGACATCCGGGAGCGGAGCCGCTCATAGGAGAGGCCGTCGACCGGGGCCAGATTCTGGACGCGGAACCCGGGGTCGTCCGGATGCTGGTTGATGATGAAGGGATCGTAGCGGCCCCCCAGAAACCCGGCGTTCTGCCCGGGGGTGATGAACCCCGCGGTGGTGGCGATGATTTCCGGAAGGGCGACGAAGGTCGGAAGATGCCCCGTCGCGGGGGCCAGGTGGCTCACGACCGAGCCGATGTGGGGAAAGTCCCCCGGCTGGGCGCCGAAGTTTTCAGCCGACCGCTCATGCTGCCGGCCGGTGAGCATCCAGTGGGCGCTCGTCGAGTGGTTGTTGTCGGTGTGGGTCACCGAGCGGATGAACCCGATCCGGTGTGCCTGGCGGGCCAGGTGCGGAAGGTGCTCGCAGATCTGGAGCCCGGGGACCGTCGTGCGAATCGGCTGGAACTCCCCACGGATCTCCATGGGGGCCTCCGGCTTCATGTCGAAGAGATCGATATGGGAGGGGCCGCCCCACATGTAGAGCATCAGGCAGCGCTTCGCCCGGCCGAACGAGGCGGAAGCCTCCTCTCCCTCCGGCCGCCGGCCCGCCGCCGCCAGAAGGGTCGGCAAGCTCAAGCCGAGCGGCGCCAGGGCACCGATCTTCAGCAGGGCGCGCCGCGAAAGGCGTCCATGCAGTCGGTGGGGGGCTCCCCTCAGCTGGATCATGGCACCATCACACCGCCATTCCTGATGGAAATCAAGGTGGGAGTGCCCCCACCCCCCCCCCGGGGGGAGATGCAGGAGACCGCCTGCGTCGGCCAGGATGAGGGGCCGGCGCAGGCGGTGGTGGTTTCCCTGTGGTCTGTGGTCCGCGCTCCCTAGCGATCTCCGCCGGCCACCGTCACGTGGTAGGTGACGTCGAGATGGAATCCTCCAGCGAACCCGGTCGCCAGAAAATGGATCGTGTGCTCACCCCTCGATAGCGGAGCCAGCATGATCCAGTAGCCGTCGGCCACCCCTTGTTGTGGCACGCCCGGAACCACGCACGGGTCGAGGGAAGCCCAGGTCGGGTTCGCCGTGAAGGTGACAAGGCCCGAGGCCGCCCGATAATCAAACGGACGCGGGATCTCGGCACCGTCCACCTGAACGGCGAGGTCCGTGGCCGCATCGACAAAGGCGGCCGCCCCCTGGCGCAGAAACGCCTCCAGCGTCTGGCCCGGCGCCGGATGAAACGCCGGGTCGGGGCAGGGATAATCGTTGAAATAGTTGAACAGGGGGAAGAACACCCCCTTGCCGGCGGGGATCGTCACCGTGCGCTCCACGCTCCCGCCAAAGGTGCCGTCCAGGAACCAGACCGGCCCGTGTTGGTTCCGGCCGCCCAGAGCCCCGGTCGGATCCCCGATCGGATTCTGATCCGCCGGCGTCGACAGCACCCACTTCCACCACTCGCCTCCCCACGCCCCGTAGCTCCGGCCGAAGACCAGCTGGTCGGGAGGCACCACCTGCGCGCCGCGGTGTCTCTCCGGTTCGCGGGCGGTCTGCGGCTCACCCCCGGTTTCAGCCTTGAGGGAAAGCGCGAGCGAAAGGAGCAACAGCGCGGCGTTGAGCCAGCAGGGAGTCCGGGATGGCGTTGGGTCGGGGCGTGAGGAGAATTGGAGCAGGGGTTTCATTGGTTTGATGGGGTCGGTTGTGTCATGGGTCGGGGCCGCGTTTCGTATTGGGTTTATGGTCCTTGAGGCCGGCCTCATCCTCTAAAACCGGAAAACCGGATCGACCTTACCGAATACCGTTCCGTGCCCTTCCTCCCCTCCCATCCTATCCGCGCCAATCCAGGTCCCATCCGCGGTTAAACCTCCTCGCCTCTGTCTCCCTCCGGCGGTAGCCTCCGGCCATGCGCGTCATCGTCACCGCCGGTCCGACTTACGAGTCACTCGACTCGGTGCGTCGGCTGACCAATTTTTCCACAGGGCGGCTGGGGACTGAGCTTGCCGGGCACTTCGCCATGCGCGGGCATGAGGTCACCCTGCTCATCGGGGAGCAGGCCACCTGGCGGGGGGATCGGCGGGCTGCGGTGGTCGAGGTGTTTGGAACCACGGAGGACCTCTTCCAGCGGCTCCGCGCCCATGCCCATGCCGGCACATCCCCCGTGGACGGGGTGTTCCACGCTGCCGCGGTGAGCGATTTCACCTTCGGGAAGGTTTGGGAAAGGGGCCCCTCCGGGGAGCTGATCCCCGCCCAGGGGGGGAAACTGACCACGCGGTCCGGCTCGTTGCTCGCGGAGCTGGTCCCGACCCCCAAGATCCTTCCGGAGCTGAGGGGTTGGTTCCCGAAGAGCTTCCTCTCGGGTTGGAAGTTCGAGACGGATGGCCCCCGCGAGCAGGTGGTCGCCAAGGCGCGGAGCCAGATCCGGGAATGCAAGACCGACCTCTGCGTGGCGAACGGGCCCGGCTTTGGGGAAGGGTTCGGGTTGGTGACGCCGGGCGACGCCCCGGTGGACCCGGTCGCCACCCCCGACCAGCTCTTCCTGGCGCTGGAGCGCCGGCTTGCGGCAGCTAGAGGCCTTTCTTGAGCTTCTCGAGCTTGTCGAGTTTCGGCTGGATCACCACGCGGCAGTACGCCTTGTCGGGGTTCCTCCGGAAGTAGTCCTGGTGGTAGGCCTCGGCTTCGTGGAATTTCGTCAGCGCCACGATCTCCGTCACAATCGGGCGGCCCAGCTTCGCCTGGGCCGCGGCGCGCGACTTCTCCGCCGCGGCCTTCTGCGCCTCATCCTGGTAGAGAATGATCGACCGGTACTGGGTCCCTTCATCCGCCCCCTGGCGGTTGAGCGTGGTGGGATCGTGCACCTTCCAGAAGAGCTCCAGGATCCGCTCGTAGCTGATCGTCGCCGGGTCGAACTCGATCCGCACCACCTCGGCATGCCCGGTCTCGCCGCTGCAGACGCTCTCGTAGGTCGGGTTGGGGGTCGTCCCGCCGGAGTATCCCGACACGACGGCCCGGACCCCGGGAATCCCCTCGTACACGGCTTCCAGGCACCAGAAGCACCCGCCCCCGAGGATGGCGTGCGCGGTCCTCAGGGCAGGGGGGGTGACGGGCGGTTGCGGGGCGGCGGCATCTGAGGCGCTCATGGGATGGGTGAGAAGGGTCAAGAGGAGGAGGAGCCAGGGAAACCTCGGCCCGAGTGGCAGGGGGACACGGTTCATAGGTTGCGGCGGAAACAGCGACGGAGATACTCCAGGCTCCGGGTGGCGATCGCCTCCGGGCCTTCCTCGAAATCAAACACCTCGACCGACACCATTCCGCGATACCCCGACTCGCGAAGGGCCGTCGCAATCGGGACGAAATCAATCTCCCCGAAGCCAGGGCCCTTGAGGTTCTTGTCGTTGGCGTGGAAGTAGGCGAAATGCGACCCGGACTCCCGGATCACCTGGGGAATCGGCTTCGCCTCGGAGCTCATCGCCTTCACATCCAGGATGATCTTGAGCCGTGGGCTCGGCATCCGTTGGATGAACGCGATCGCCTCGGCGGCGGTGTTCAGGAAGTTGGTCTCCGAGGGGGCGAGCGGCTCGATGCAGAGCGTGATGCCCCGCTCCTCCCCTCGCCGGACCGCCTCGCGAAGGGTCTCCCCGGCCCAGGTCATTCCCTGGGCCGGGGAGACCTCGGGGAGGAGGTTCCGCTGCTTGGGGGAACCGATCACGATGCTCGATCCTCCGATGTCGGCGCAGAAGTCGACCAGCTCCCGGAAATAGGTCGAGGTCGCCGCGCGGATCCCGGCATCGGGGTGGGTCAGGTGAAGCCCCTCGGTTTGGGCCAGCACCCAATGGATCCCCGAGATCGCGATCCCGGCGCGGGCCGCCTCTTCCCGGATCTCCTTGCGTCCCGCGGGGGTGATGTCCGTGACCCGCGGAGCGAGGGTGAACGGGGCGATCTCCACCGCATCGTAGCCTGCGGACCTGGCGAATCGCATCGCCTCTCCAAGCTTCCACCCGCGGAAGATTTCGTTGCAGATCCCAAATTGCATGGCGCGTCGTTGTCCGGGGCAATGCGTCGGCCTCCCTTTAACTCTAAGGCGGCGCCGCCCCTGTGACCGTTAGTGTTATCGGCCCTCTCCGCTCGATTCGATGCAAAAATGATTCTGCCACGCCGTGCCGGCCCGACGGAGAGGGCTTCCCTCCCCGCATCGGTTCCCCTACAACCGGGAGCGGCATGACGCCCGAGGCACTGGCCCATCTTTCCAAGAGCGATCGCACCCTGGCCCGACTCATCGCAAGGGTGGGCCCCTGCCACCTGAAGCCCCAGTCCCGCCGCTCCCCGTTTGAGGCTCTGGTCACGGCCGTCGCCCACCAGCAACTGACGGGGCGGGTGGCCGAGGTGATCCTGGGGCGCTTCCGGGGGCTCTATGAAGAGGGCCGGTTTCCAACCCCTGAGGAAGTCCTCAGGACCCCGGCCACGCGACTCCGGGGCGCGGGGTTCTCCACCGCCAAATCGGCTGCGATCAAGGACATCGCCCTCAAGACAGTCGATGGCTTGATCCCCTCCACCCGGGAGGTGCGCCGGCTTTCGGACGAGGAGATCATCGAGCGGTTCACCCAGGTCCGGGGGGTCGGGAGATGGACGGTTGAGATGTTCCTGATTTTCACGCTTGGACGCCCTGACGTCTGGCCGGTGGATGATTTCGGGGTTCGCAAGGGGTTTTCCCTCGCCTACAAGCGAACCGAATTACCCAAACCGAAGGAGCTGCGTGAGTTTGGGGAGAAATGGCGCCCCCACCGGAGCACCGCGGCCTGGTATTTCTGGAGTGCCACCGAGGTGCTCGTTCCAGCGAAATCGATCCGTTGACGGTTTTCAGACCCGGCCTCCCCCGGCCCTCTCCATTTCCGCCCCGCGGAGGTGCTTCCACAGGATGCGCTTGAGTGGTTCCCCAGATCGGCCGATTTCCCATCTCTAGAGTGGCAAATTCGTTACAAACGGTGTATTCATCCGGGGTTCACCAACCATGTTGTATGTCGACCCTACAGCTCCTGACCCGGCTTGTCTGCGGAGTCTTCCTGTTGCTGGCAACCCCCGCCTCCAAGGGGGCCCTGATCCTCAACGAGGTGATGGCGAACAATGTCTCGGCCTATTCCCACTCAGGATCGTATCCGGACTGGGTGGAGCTGTACAATAATGGGGCCGCCCCGGTCGCGCTTGCCGGTCTCAGCCTCACGGATAACCTCAGCCAGCCGCTGAAATTCATCTTCCCCGCCTCGACTCCCGCCCTGGCCGCCGGGGGGTATCTCGTGGTCTTCTGCGACACCGCGACCAACGCCCCCGGGATCCACACCGGATTCAGCTTCAGCAGCGTCGGCGAGGAGGTCGGGTTGTACGG
>DMJJ01000070.1 GCA_003452185.1 Verrucomicrobiales bacterium
TCCCTACATGGCTCTGGAACATATAGACGTCTTGTGGCGGCGCGGGTGAGGCCTTTGGTCGGGGGGGGGCGGGGCGTGGGAAGGGGAGTCCGAGGCAAGGTCATCTGAGCCCGACGGCTCCGCGGACGCGGGGGGATGTGGTTTTTGGGCGCGGGGTTTCCGGGGTGTGGGCCCCAAACGAGCTGCCGGAGCTCGGTTCCCCTCCAGCCTGGACTACGGGGCCGGCAGGGTTGTGAGCCGGAGGAACACCGCGGCGGTCGCTCCTTGGGTCGGGACCGGTACGGCGATCCATCGGCTGGTGGTCGAGGGGGAGACGGTGGCCAGGAGGCTCCAAGGGGAATCCGGCAGCGAGGAGGTAGACTCCAGCGCATAGCCTCGTCCGGGCGCCGTTAGGAACCGGGCCGTGGGCTGCCCCGAGTCCATTGTGAGGAGAAGCTTCAGCGAGCTTGTGGCGTCATAGGGGCTGGTGCCCGCGAGGTATTCCTGAAGATTCGTGAGACCATCCCCATCCGGGTCGAGCCCCGCGTCATCACTGAGGAAATTGAGTCCGTTGGCCGCCTCCCAGGCGTCCGGCATTCCGTCACCGTCGGAATCGGGGCCCCCGGCGGCCGAGCTGGTGGTGATGGTGAGGGTCTGCCTTCCGACAACGTGCGCCCCCTTGTCGTAGGCGATGAGGGTGACCGTGTTGTTCCCCAGGATGACCGGCAGGGAAGCCCGCCAGTTGGTGACGGAGGTCCACTCGAGGGTCGGGGTTCCAGGAGCTCCCTGCACGCTGAGGGTGGCGACATCAAGCCAGGCCGTTCCGGCCAGCACCGCGACCGGGCTGTTGGTCAGGAAGTCGCCGCCCCCGTTGCTCGTGATGGCGAATGGCACTCTGGCGGGGAGTTGGGAGAGGGCGTAAGCCCGGCGGGTGGCGATATAGCCGGCCTGTCCCGCGAACGGCTGCCCGACGACGTTCCCGTAGTGGGCAAGCCACGGGGTCATGTAATCAGGATGGAACGTGGTGGTGCAGAGCTCCTGGATCCACCCAAGGTAGCGGCGCCGGGTGGCGGGGTTGTTGAGCAGTTTGGTGAAGTTGTAGGTCGACGGGAAAATGCTGTCCGTGGGTTGTGCCCAGAAGACGAAATCCATGTCCCAGGGGAGGAGGTGAGCCGGGCCGCCGTCGAACGGCGTGAAGAGGCGCATGTTGTGCTGGTATCCGCCGCTGTAGTAGATGTCCCCGATGCCGCAGAGGAGGGTGAGCGCCGCCACCCCGAGCCCCTCATCGACATCCAGGACCTTCGGGATCGAGAGATCGAAATCCGCTTGCGGCAGTGCCATGGTTTTGCAGAGCCGCATCACCCCGCTGAAGTCGTCCAGCCTTGCGCCGTGGCGCAGGTCGAACGGTGCCCGGTACTGCTCCCGGTCGTCCCCCAGGTCGGTGTAGTCGGTGCCGAGCTGATCCTGAAATGGGTAGGGAAGCTTCAACGACTCGTAGTTCCCGTTGACCGTGCTGCTCGGCTCATAGGTGGCGTCGACGTTGAAGACGCTGCCCACGGTGTTGAACCGTTCCGACACGTAGAGGCCGCCGTAGGCACCGAGCTGCATGAGGGCGGTGCCGGTGTGGAGGGTTCGCGGCGCGATGAAATAGCAGAGGTCGGCCGAATGGCAGGGAAGGCCCGCGCGGTGGAACATGTGCAGGACGTAGATTTCGTCCTGCTGGCGCGCCGTCGGGGTGCGGCCCGACCGGTCGAGGTTGACCTCGCTCTCCACCCCGCGGAAGAGGTGGTCGGGGGGGAAGGCGATCGTGTAGCTGATGTAGTCGTCTCCATCCCGGGCCCGGCCGGCCGCCGACCCATGAAGCCGCACGCCGACATCGTAGTAGGCCTCCGCCTTGTCGTAGATCACCGTTCCCCCCAGGAGCTCCTGGCTCAGGACGTTGGTGGCGGCGAGCATGAAGTCGCGGTCGGCGTTCAGCTGGATGAGACGCAGCTCATGTGTGGGGAGCTTGGTTCCCTGGGAGTCGGCCACCTGATAGAGGGCGCGGGAATCGGGACCCGCCGCCGGGGCCATCGACGCCGCACCGAGGCCGTCGGTCGCGGTGACGTAAAACTGCACCACCTTCCCCGGTCCCTGCGGCGGGATCTCCCCGGTCCAAACGCCCCCCGGGCCGGCGGCCATGTCGATGTTGGTGAAGGTGGCGACCGGGTTGACGCGGTAGCTGAGCACGGCGCCGGCGACCCCGTCCGGGTCCGTGGCCCGGACCGAGATCCGCACCGTGTCGTTGGTCCGGGGGACCACCGGGGAGTGGGCCAGCCCGGAGAGACCCGGCCCGGCGTTCAATACGCGGCGGGAGTTCGTTCGGCCCGGCGTCCCGTGGCGCGACGGCATCGGGAGAATCCAGGTCTCCGCGAGCTTCGAGAAATAGGCGCTGGTCTGAAGCTGGGGGGACCCCGCGAGCCAGCGGGCCCGGTAGCTCACCTCGTACACCTCGCCGCTGAGGAGCGGGGTGTTCGCCAGAAACGAGGATTCGATGTGGTTGTGGTTCATGCGCGGCGGGGCCGAGCTCACGACGTGCAGGACGTGGTTGGCCGGGTGTTCCGGCTCGGTCTCAATGCGGCTGTGGCGATGATCCCCGAGCATCCTCCAATGGAGGTTGCCGGAGGTGATCTCAAAATCCCCGTTCTGGATCAGTTGCTGCCGGGCCCCGTCCGGATCGCGCACCACGCTCACGTCGTCCACGAGCGCCTCGCCCGAGTCGAGGAGCGCCAGGCGAAACTCGTTCCACAAGGTGTTCCCGAACGCCTGCACCGCCTGCCCCCGGTAGCGCACCTGGAACCAGTCGCCGCTGGTAGACTCCAGGCTGTCCGCCCACGCCCCGGGGAGGGTGTTGTCAGCCCGCGGATCAATGAGCTCCAGTGAGGAGCCCCCGCCGTCGCTCCAGCCCGACGCCAGCAGGGTGATGCGGTTGGCGGTGTTCCCCGAGGGATCCCGAAGAATCAGGGTGTCGTTGCCGCCGATCTTTCCAAAAAAGTTCCCAACGATGCTCCCCGCAACCTCGGGCCAGGTCTTGGCAAGCCCGCGGGCATCGGAGGAGACCACCAGGTAGCCATCCGGCTCGATGCGGGTTCCCGGTGCGAAGAGGAACGAAATCCCGCCCGCGATCGACCAGCCGGTGAGATCGACTGGGGAGGTTCCGCGGTTGTAGAGCTCCACCCACTCGTCAGTTGAAAAAGTGGTGACCGACGCCGGGGCAAGGGTGGCCACCAGGGTGAGCTCCGCCCCCAGGACGAGATCATTCTCCCCGGTTGGGGGATCGACCTCGAACTCATCGATGTCGGTGCCGAGCGTGATCCCCGTCCCTGGCACCAGGAGGCGGACGGCCGTGGCATCCACGGGATCGAACGTGAAGAGATGGCGTCGGGAGGGATAGGTGAAGAGCCCGGTCCCCGGCCCCTGATAGGCGAGGGTCCCGATCGTCGCCCATCCGGTGGCGGGGTCGCCCGTGACCTTGGTGCTGGTGCCGGGGAGGGCCACGCTCGTGTACTGGAGCGTGTACGTGCCCAGGGTCCGGTCTGTCAGCTGCCCCGTGTTGTCCCGTCCGAACGCGATGCTGTGAACGGTGTGGAGCCCGCCCAGCTTTATGCCGGCGTAGCCCGGGCTGCCCGAGTTTCCAATCCAGCTGTTGGCGTTTCCGTAAACTCCATCGTTCAGGTGGAGGTAGTCATGGATCGCATAGCCCGCCAGGGAGTCGATGACAAACGGGGTCGCGCCCGGGGCGCGGGCCAGGTTGGCCGGCACCACCCCACCCACGGGCCCCTCCCCGATGAGCTTGAGTCCTCCCCCCTTGAGGATCAGTCCGGTGGGCTGCTGGGGGGGGCCGGCTTGGTGGACCTCCACGGCCAGCAGGTTGGTTCCTGCGGTGAGAAGGGCCGCCGGGAGGGTGATCGGGGTCCCCAGGGTCGGCACTCCTACAGGGGAGGTTGCCTGGGTGGAGGCATCGATCGGCCCCTGTGGGAGATTCTGTCGCACGATTTCCACCCCGTTCAGATACAGGATTGCCCCGTCGTCGATGATCGTCCGCAGGGTGAGCGAGACGTTCGTCGCCGTGATGGGCCCATCGAGAAGGAAGGAAGCCCGGAAATAGGCGGTTCCCGCGACGGGCGGCAGGGGGGTGCCGGGGGTGGGTGTTGTGATGGCACCCGGGGTCGCGAGCACTCCCTGACCCACCGCCCAGGCCGAGTCGTCGTAGCCGGGCAGACGCCACGCAGTGCCGAGGTCGGACCCGCTCACCTCATACCGCCAGGGGCCGGAGAGAGTCACGAGCGGGGTGTTGCTGAGCACGGCACGAACGCCGTCTGCGGGCGGGGGATGGTACATCACCTCGTTGAAAACGAGGTCGGTCTGGAGGTTGAATACGTTGGAGGCCCCGGGCGTTGGGGCTGACGGAGTCATCCAGGGGCCGGTCCCGTCGGGGTGACGCGCACGCCGGACGCCGGTCACGGAAATGGCGTCGAGGACCGTGAAACCTCCCGCCCCGTAGAGGAACAGCTTGGAGCCCGCGATCGCCCCGAACCCCAGCTGCGCCGGGGTGAGCGAGATCATCTCACCCGGCCCAAGCACCACCGACGGAAGGGGACTGGTGGCCGTCACGGTGCCTGTGCGGACCAGGGTCAGGCCGGCGAGCGACGCCGGCGCGAGGCCGATGTTGATCAACTCAACCGAGAAGTCAGGGCCGCCCGGCAGGCCCACCTCATTCAAACGAATCGAGGGAGCGGGGGGAAGGATATCCGCCATCGCGAGCTCCAGCCCAAAGGCCGCATCCGCGTGGGAGACTGCGGGGGGATTGATCTCGATCTCATCGAAGCTGTTGGTGATGGAGGCCTTGATCCGGATTCCCGTCGCCGCCAGCGGCACGGCTCCGGTGCTCGCCAGGTCAAATCGATGACGGAGGTGGGGCGAGAACCCGTCCGTCGGGGTGTTGTAGCGAAGGGTGCCGAGAGTGACCCAGTCGGTCGCGGGGTTGGAGGAGGTGGCGGTCGCCAGGGTCGGGTCGGGCGCGAGCGTGTACTGGAGGGTGAAGAGCCCAAGGGCCCGGTCGGTGCAGGTGCCGCCGCAGGCGGGATCGGTGGCATCCCCGTTGTCGCGCCCCCAGGCGATGCTGGTGATCGGGAGGGCCGATGGAAACCGGACCGCCACCCAGGGGCTGCTGTCCCCGGCGGCCGGGCTCCAGGAGCTTGAGGTTCCATAGCGGCCATCGTTGAGCGCGGCGACGAGGCCTGGGTTGCTGCTGGCGAAGGCGATTCCCCCCTGACTCGCACGCGCATCGTTCAACGGCACGGGGGCGGGGCTGCTTGCCGTGGAGAAGTCGCCATCCCCCCCGTCCCAGGCGATCCGGTATCCGGTCGATGGGGTGACGCGAAATCCCCCGTTGGTGGTGAGGTTGGCGGGATGAACCTCCGCCGCCAGTACGTTGCGCCCCATGACCAGGTTCGTGGAAGCGAGAGGGGTCCATTCCCCAACCGAGGGGGTCCCCACGGGGCTCGTGGCGAATGTCGCAGCCGAGAGGGTGCCCGAGGGAAGGTTGAATCGTGAAATCTCTTTTCCGTTGAGGTAGAAAACAGCCCCATCATCGACAAGGGGGCGGAAGGCGAGGGCGAAGGCCGATGGATCCCCCTGGAAGTCGAACTCCGTGCGGAAGTAATAGACTCCCGGGCTTTGGGGAAGGAGGGTCCCCCCGGGAACTGGAAGCCCGGGGGTGCCGACGTGGAAGGGGCCGGACCCCAGCGACCATGCCGTATCGTCGTACGCGGGGGCAACCCAGGCCGTTCCGCGGTCGACGCCGCTTCCGTCGTATCGCCATTGATTGCTGAAGGGGAGGGCCAGTCGCGTGGCGCCGGTGATCGGGGCCCCGTCGAAGTTCGCCTTGCCTGGGCTTCCTCCCACCTGCGGGCTGGGTACCCAGCTCTCGGGGGCTGCGCTGGCGAGGTTGGTGGCCCGCTTGGCCAGCGAGACCCCGGACCCGTCCGGCGCCGTCGGCCACGCCCCCTCCACCCCGTAGTGGACCGAGTCAATCAGGCGGCCATTGAGATTCCAGAGGTCGAGGCGTTCGCCCGTGTTGGAGAGCTTGCCGAAAAACGGCCCCAGGATGTTCGTGAGGCCAGTCTGTGCCGCGAGCGTCGGCGGGGCGATGGCCACCACCAGGTAGGAGCCGGCCCGGATCTGGCTCCCATCGGGGAAGGTGTAGTCGATGCCGCCGGCGATACGCCATCCCGAGAGATCCACGTTCACGGAAAGCGGGTTATACAGCTCCACCCACTCGAGACCCGGCTCATTGCTCGCCGGGTGGTACATCACCTCATTAAACGAGACAACGCTGCCGGCCCGGGCCGGCAGTGCGGCTCCCATGGCTCCGATCACAAGCAGTACGACAATCAGGTGTTTCATGGGGCGTGTCGACGGGATGGCTATGCCACATTAAGCCCCAGACGCGACGTGGACGCAAGGCGGGAAGCGGCTGTTACGGGATCCTTCGCACCTCCAGCTTCCGGAAGACAACCGGCAGCTCCCCCCCGGCGCTGTGGGCCGCAAGCCCCAGGGTGGAGTCAGGACTGAACTGGACGGGCGAGCGGTCGATGTGCCCGTCCGTGAGGAGCGGGTTGCCGTTCACGACCACGCTCATCGCCCCGTCGATGAACCGGAGCTCGATGCTGTTGGTCTCCTCCACGGATGTTCGCCGGAGGAGCCGGGTCGGTTCCCCTCGCACCCCATACGATGCCGAGTTTCCCTGCGACGGGTGGTGTTGCAGGCGGAACGCCGTCCATGTGCGGGATTGCGGGTTGAGCAATCCGCACGAGACCAGAGCGGTCACCTCCCCCTGCTCCAGCTCCGGAAACTCGATCGTCCCCCGGGCCTCCCAACGGGTCCCGATCCGAACCGTCGAGGCGGCGAATCCATCCTGGTTCCGGCACTGAACCTGGACCCCGCCCTCCTTCGGCTGGGACCATTCGCCAGAAGGGCGCGTCCACCCAGCCCAGCCCGCCCGGGGGAGGACATCGACCCAGCCCCCTTTCTGAAAGTCCCGTTCCAGGGTCAGGGTGGCGATCCGGTGGTCGAGAAACTCGGATGCCTGGGGATCTCCGCCCACCCCCTTTTTTCGAAGCTGGCGATAAGCCTCCAGTGCCTCCTCGGTGCGATGGGCTTCCCAGAGCTCCTCCGCCCGCTTGACCTCCAGATCGGCCGGGGAAGCCCCTGCGGCGACCCTCTGCGTCATAAGGGAGAGGTCGATCCCCCAGCCCCGCAGATACTCCTCGTTCATCCCCCCCAGGGAGGCGAGCGCCGTGAGGTGCTGGCGGGCTTCTGCAAACTCCCCCTTGAGGTAGCACGCGACGGCGAGCCCGCTCTCCCAGTCACGGCCTTGGAACGAGCTGGTGGGCGAGGCCGCAAACCCCGCGTAAAGGGTCTTGAACTCGCCCCCCAGATCCCTCCAGCGAAACGGTACCGGGTTGTTGTATTGGCGGGCATCGGACTCCACATCGATCGCCGCCTCCCGGAACACCCAGGGCACCTGCGTGTCGAATCGCCCGCTGGCCAGGGCGGTACGGCCAAACGCCAGCATCGCTGCATGGCTTCCGTCCCATCGGGGTCGGAGCGTCCAGAGCATCTCGGTGTAGGCCGGCTGGTAGTCGACCTGCGCCGCCACGGCACGATCAAACCAGGTACGAACCTCCGTGGCCCCCCCGAGGCCGAGCATCACCTCCATCATTGCCGCGGCGGCGAACGGTTCGTCCGGCTTCGCCGCCCAGGCACGGGTCAGGAATGTCTCCGCCGTGTGGAGCTCCGACTCAAACCCTTTCCAACCCTCTGCCTTGACGGTGTCGGCAAAGCCGCCGCCGCGACGCCGCCACGCCTCCCGGATGTGATGCTCCCCCCAGTAGAGGTCCCCGACCCAGCGGGCGACCTTGGGCTCCGACTCAACGGCCCGGGCAATGGCCTCCCGCTGGCGGGTCCTGAAGGATGCGCCCCATCCGGAGTCCCCCAGGACATCCACGATCATCGCTTCCTCCCCAGGGGCAAAACTCCCGTCGCCCAGCGCCTCCTTCAGCGCCTCGAGCGCCCGGGCGTCGGGACCGGCGACGTCCGCCGTGCGGGATTGCTCCCGCTGCTCGCGGGAAATGCCGACCACGGCGAAGAACCGCGTGATCCCCTTGTACGGGGACCCCTTCAGGGCCCGCTCAGACTCCTCGAAGAGCCGGATCGCCTCATCCTTTTTCTTCTGTGACCGAGCGCAGACATACAGCAGCACCGGGTCATCGCAGTTCGCTGCGAGCACGTCGTCGGCCAGCTCCTCCAGATCCTCCTTCACGGCGTTGGTGGGAAACCGGGCCTTGATGGCCAGCCATTGCTCGAGCATCCGGAGCGCGGTCGCATCCCATCGCGGGTCCCGGTGCCCCTGCTTCTGGTAGGCCTCCACCCAGTTGCGGGAGAAGAACCGGATGCGATCCCGGTCGCGGTCGTGCTCCGTCTTGCTGGCGGCTCCCACCTTGATCGGCGCCGAGGCGGCCTCCATCCCGGCGGAGCTCCCGGTGTCGGGCCCCTCCTCCGCCGACGGGGCGGGGGAGGGGGAGGTGCGTGTGCTCGATGCCGGGAGGGACCGGGGGGGAATGACACGGCCGAGGCGGAAGGCGATCGTGCTGGTGTACATCACCAGGAGAAACCCCGCTCCTCCGGAAAGGGTCGCCGCCAGGGTCATCACCCGGGTGCGACGGCCGCGGACAAGCCCCCGGATGCCGAGCGCCAGGGCTCCCGCAAACAGGATCGCGGCCAACACCAGCCGGGCCTTCTCAACCCCCTCCACCCCGGTCGGCCGACGGGAGACCAGGGCGCCCAGGATCGCCGCCACCAGCGAGGCGGAGAGAACGATGCCGACGAGGCTCAGGCAACATCCGACGAGACCTTTCCAGTCCCCTGCGACCGGCCCCGGGTCCGGGGTCGTGTTGCCGGGGGGGGGGAGCATCGGGGGAGTGGGAGTCGCCGAGGCCGGCGGGGAAGGAAAGGCCTCCGAGAGGAGGCGCCACTCAGGCCACCCTTCCATCCAGACCCGGGCGGTCGGGGGAAGTTCCCCCTTCGCCAGCCGGGCCTCCAGTTCCGCTCGGTCGAGAGGGCCGATCCTCTCTCCGTTCACCTCCAAGTAGACGCTCATCGCACGGGACGCCAGCCGCCCCGAGTCGATCGATCTGCGTCAGATCGAAAAGTCGATGGGAGGGACTGGGTTCAACAATTCCTGCTCCTTCTCCAGGAGGAAATCAAGGGTGGTCTCCTCGAGGATCCGCGCCGTCGCATCCCGCACATCCTTCATGACCATCCGGAGGACGCAGGTCTTCTCGCTCGGGCAGTCGTCGCACGGGGCGTACGCGGTCTGGCTGACGCACGGAATGGGCGCCAGGGGGCCGTCGATGAGGCGGATGACCCGCCCCAGATGAATCGACTTCGGGTCGCGATGAAGATAGTAGCCGCCCCCCTTGCCCGGCCGGGCCTGAAGGATCCCGGCGCTTTTCATCTCGAGAAGGATGCTCTCAAGAAACTTCTTTGGCAGCCCCTCCTGTTCCGCGATGTCCTTGATCAGGCTCGGCCCCGATCCCCGGCGCCGGGCGAGGTGAATTAGAGCGCGAATCCCGTATTTGGCCTTTCTTGAAAGCATATGAGCGTGGCCCCAGAAGCGGGGAAAGGCCCCTTATGACATAGCATTCACGGAAAGTCTATAGAGCTTGCACCTCGCTGTTTATTGCCCCAAAGCAACTCAACAAAGGGGCCATCAAAAAGTAAAATACGTTCTCTATTGACTTGGTAGATGATTACGATATTCTGCGCCTCGTTGACACGCGGTGGACGGGATGAGCGGAGTTCGGGAGTTGTCGTTTGGCCGGGGTTGCGGTTGCAGCCTTGGGGGCGGCAGCGGGCTCAGCGCAACGTTCCACGCAGGTGTCACCGCTACCCAGCCAGGGAGCGGAGTAAACTGAAAAATCGAGAGGGCTGACCAGGCGACTGGAGGTTCCGGACAGGCAGGCAAGCCGTGAGGAACCGAAGTGTGGCCGAACAGTGGTCGTTTTCGATCGCCGGAGCTCAGCAGCCCCGGGTCACCCGCCTTGGTTCCCGCATCCTTCCCGCCTTCGCGTTCGGCCATGAACGCACCTCGTCCGGGCTCTCTCGGTTTTTCCAACCCTGAGAAGACAAAATGAGACCAAAGACTACCCTTGCCCTGGGAATCGGACTGGCCTGGGCCCTGGTGACCCCGTTGGCGCAAGCCTTCACCTACACGGAGGGCGACCTCCTCCTGGCGTTCCGGAAAACCGGATACAACGATGTTCTGTTCAACCTCGGAAATGTCTCCCGGCTGACCGGCTTGGCCGACGGGGTGACGGTCCCGCTGGATGGGTGGGATATCACCCAGGCAACCGAGACGTATGGGAGTGATCTGACCGACGGGGTCTCGGTCGCGGTGATCGCGGCGACGGGGAGCTCTGTCGCCGATCCGGTGGTTTATCTCTCGGAGGCGGATGGGGGGGCCCAGTCCCTTGAGCGGAGCCCGCTCGCCTGGCGGTCCCTCTGGTCGAAGGCGGCCTCGGTGGGTTTGAAGGCTCAGGAGTACACGGCGGCCAGCTCTCCGGCCTACTTCGTCGCCAACCCCTCGCTCTATGCGTCGTATACCTTCATTGGGTCGAATTCCGGCCAGCAGCCCGCCTTGATTTCGAGCCTCGGGGGAACATCGAGTTTCAAGATCGAGTCCTCCTTTCCTGGCAAAGCCCTGCTGGTGGCGGTGCGGCCCAGCACCCTCAACCCGAAGCCGGCGTCGCAGGTGCTCGGAACGTTGACCGTTGGGGTCGATGGCTCGGTGAGTTTCCTCCGTGGGGTGGCTGCCGTGAAGGCGACCCACATCACCGGGGCAAGGAGCGTCGGGGAGCGGTTCTCCGTCACCTTCGACACGGTGTCCGGAGTCCACTACCGGCTTCGCTCCAGCGCCGATGCCGGGGCGAAGCTCACGGCATGGACGTCCCTGCCCGACGTGATCGTCGGCACCGGGGCTCCTGCCACCCTTGAGGACCGCCTCGTGGCCGGCCCGCAGTTTTACGTCGTGGAAGCGTTCTGATCCCGACGACCCATTTCCCGCCCAAAACAACAACAGCAAATCGAAATAGTCGCATTACCATGAACACCAATACACAGTCGGAGTCGGTCGGTTCTCGCCGCGGGCGGGAAGTGGGATCCAGCAACAATGGCCGCGGGGCGCGGGTGCAGAAGGGGCTTCTCCTGGCGGTTGTCGGCGCAACGGCCTTTGCCGCGCCGTCAGCCCGGGCCCAACAGTTCACGTTCGCGGCCGGGGATGTCCTCGCGGCCTTCCACAAGGCCGGCAGCCCCGACCTCGAGGTCAACCTCGGGAAGATCGACACCCTCCTCGCCGCCCCCGGGCCGGTGAGCTTTGGCGGGACCAGCTATGACATCACCACGCAGTTGCTGGGGAACTTCGGGAACAACCTCGACGGCCTTTCGTTCTCCGTCATCGCGGGAACCAAAAGCACGTTGGCGGGCCACACGGCCAACGAGACCTGGCTCAGCTACGCCGGAACGGCCTCGGCGGGGCCTGCGAACTTCGGCTCTCTGAAGTCCGCCTCCGTGGCCAGCCAGGTGGATGGGATCGCCGGGACGGGCACTGCGACTGCCGGGGCCCGTTTCGCCGCGGCCGGGGCCAGCTATCCTCCCAGCTCGGCCTCCGCCATCATCATTCCCTCGAGCTCGGCCAACTCGTTCAGCGTGCTGTACCCGGGCACCACTCACCTGGCGGGGCTCCTTGGCGCCACCGCCAGCACGGACAACACCACCGGAGCCGGTTTCACCGGGGGTGCGACGCCCCTCGTCTCGGGGTTCTATGACCATCCCGGCACGGCGGCGGCCACCACCGCCGGCGCCTTGGTCGGGACCTTCTCCCTCGACGGCAACGGCCAGCTGACCTTCACCCCGGTTCCCGAGCCGAGCACCTACGCGCTGGCCGGTCTCGGGCTTGGGGTCCTCTTCCTCATCCAGCGTCGCCGCGCGGCCCATCAGGCCTGATCCCTTCACCCATGTCATTAACCAGAACCATTGAAACGCAAACCATAGATTCGTATATGAAAACCAAATCACTCCTCCTCGCCCTCGGCGCCACCTTGCTGACGGGCGCCGCGACCCAGGCGGCAACCCCGGCTGTTCTTGTTGTCACCGGTGGCAATGCCTCCAAGGCGGTCTTGTATGACCGGACCACCAACGCCCTGCTCTCGAGCGTGACGATCACGGCGAACGTGAACACGGACATCCGCACGTTCGTGGGCACCCCCAACCCGACGGGGCCGCTGGCGAGCTCCGGGCTCGGGCCTGTCACCATCCACTTCGTCCTCAACGGGGCCGCGCTTGGGCTCCAAGACCTGAAGGCCGGCAATCCGGTCACCACGGCCACCGGGGCCTCGTTGCCGCCCAACTTCGCGGTCTCGGGAACCCTTCCGGACACCATCGGGATCGACCCGAGCGTCTTCACCAGCCAACAGACGTTCGTCATCCCGTTCGGGTATGTGAAGAATAACAACCTCGCGAATACCCTGCACGGCGTGACAAACCTGACCCAGCGCCAGGCGGTCAACCTGCAGGACTACTCGGGCTTGGCCACCACCAGCCTTTTCGGGGGCGAGAGCACCACGGACACGCTTTATGTGATCGGTCGGGACCCCGGCGCTGCCGTCCGACGGATCATTGACGCGAACATCTACTACAGCGGCTCGCCGACCTTCTACACGACGAACGCCCAGGGACAGCCAATCGTCAACCCGCTCGGGGGCCACAACGCCGGCAACAAGGTGGTCGCCGACCTGAAGGTCATCCCGAACGCGATCGGGACCCTCGGATCCGCCGACTTCAATAACGCGGGGTTCCAGATCCTCGCCTACGAGGGGTTCCTGCCGACCGTCTATAACGTTGCGAACGGGTTTTATCCCATCTGGGGTTACGAGGGCTGGTATACCTTGCTGGCCAGCCCGCCCGGCGCTAACCAGCAGACGATCCTGAACGCCCTCTACTCGACCGTCACCGACACGACCTACCAGCACACCGCGGCCAACGTGTTCTCGAATGCCGGGTTTGTCCCCCTCGGCGACCTGCACGTCAGCCGCGCTGCGGACGGAGGCCCGATCACACCGCTGTAACCGTGGACCAGGGTCCCATCGACCCATCTCCTCACCCGTGGCGGGGGGGCGGCAACGGGCCGCTCCCCCTCCCGGCAGGAGGAAATCCCGACACCCCGCTCAATCCGAACCCGAAAACCGGCACCCCCCATGAATGCTACGTCCGCCCACGTTCGTTCAGCAGTGCTCGTCTCTCTTTCACTTTTGCTCCTTCTCCTGCCGCCCGGCGCCCGGGCCCAGCGCCTGGAGGAACCGCCCCCTCCCGAGCAGCAACCGCTCCACTGGGTCACCGGGCCCGCCCGGGTGGATCTGCGCGGGGTGGCTTCGCTTCCGATCCCGGCCGGCTATGTCGCCCTGGCCGATGCCGATGCCGCGAGGCTCCTGCGTCAGATCGGGACGACGGTCCTCGGCAACGAGGTCGGGCTGATCGCCCCTGAGTCGCGTGATTGGTTTGTGGTGGTGCGGTTCTCCGACCTGGGGTTCATCCCCACGGGACCTGGAACCACGATCGATCCGGACCGGAGCCTGGCGCTCCTTCGCTTCCTGGAGACGCAGGCCAACTTTGATCGGCGGCGGGAATCCCAGCCGGAGGTCGCGATCCTCGGGTGGGCGTTTGCGCCGGCCTGGGACAACGCCTCGCACAGCCTTGAGTGGGCGGTGGAGGCCGGGGTCCAGAACCGGACCGTGGTAAACCACGTGATCGGCACCCTGGGCCGAAGTGGTGTCATTCAGTTTTTCCTGGTCGAACAGTCGCAGATGGCCTCGACGGCCGACGCGTTCCGGCGGCTGGTCCAGGGAGTTCAATTTAAGCCGGGCGAGTCGTATGCCGACCATCGCCCGCAGGATCGGGCGGCGGCCGGTGGCTTGGAATTACTTCTCACGGGCGGGAAAGAAGCCAAGCTGCCGGCCCCGCCTTCTTTGGTGCAGCGGGCGGGGAAGCTCCTTAGTTCCCGAAGACTGGTCTTCAGCGCCCTGGGCGGATGGGTTTGTCTCCTCTTCGGAATGGTGGTGGCACTCCGACGCCGTGACCGGTGGAAGCGCGCCCGGCAGCATCGTCGACGGGCCTCGAGCACCGCTGCCCCCAACCCGGCCCCGAGCCGGGGAGCGAGGCTGCTCCAGTTTGTCGGCTGGCGTCCCGTCTCGATCAGCCGCCACCGCTCGGACCCCGGCTCGAGCCTTGCCGTGCCTGGCGTCTCCCGCCGAGCAACGGCCCCCCGCTCCCAGGAATCGCATTCGGATGAGCACAAGGTCGACCCCGCCCGGTACTTCGACCGCCTCACCCGGGATCTCTACCGTGTCTACCACTAACCGCCGACCCAAACCGATCGCCCGGGCCGGATCCAGGAGGGACTTACCGACCGCGAAATGAAGTCATTCATCATCCCCGCCCTGATTTGCCTCTGGGCGGTTGCGAACCAGGCGGTCGCCGCCGTGGCCGGGGATCCGGTGACCCCGCCCGCGGCCTCCGCCCCGGCGGCCGTGTTCTCCGTCACCCGCTTCCAGGTGGAAGGGAACACGGTGTTGAAGCAGTCGGAAGTCGAGTGGATTCTCGCGCCGTACCGCGGTCCCAAGGTGACCTTCGACACCTTGCGACAGGCCCTGGCCCGTCTGCAACTGGAGTACCGCAACCGGGGCTTTGTGACTGTTGCCGTCTCCCTCCCGCGGCAGGAGCTGAAGGAGGGGGTCGTTCGGGTGCAGGTCACCGAGGGCCGCCTCGTCGATATCGCCATCACGGGGAACGAGCACTACAGCGCCGAGAATATCCGCCGCGCCCTCCCCAGCCTCTCGACGAACGGTCTCCTGAACACGAGCTGGTTTCAGGCCGAGCTCGATCGGGCAAATGCCAATCCCGATCGACAGATCTACCCCGTCATCACCCCCGGTCCCGAGCCCGGGACCTCGGTTCTCGGACTGAAGGTCAAGGACCGCCTCCCGCTCCATGGGCACATGGAGATCAACAACAAGGCGACTCCCGGCACCCCGGCCCTCCGGACCGACCTCACGGCCCAGTACAACAACCTCTGGCAGCGCGACCACCAGGCGGGCCTGCAGTACAACTTCTCCCCCCAGGTGATGAAGACCGACGCGTACGCAGCGCGCTTTTTCGACCAGCCCGAGGTGGCGAGCTACAGCGGATTCTACCGGATCCCTTTTCAGGTGGGCCAGACTCCGCGCGAGACGTTCGACAGCCGGCCGGGCGACTTTGGATATGACCCCGTTACCCGGGCGTTCCGACTTCCCGGCGGGGCCGGGAGCGGGGACTGGATCCTCTATGCCTCGCGCTCCGGGTCGGAAAGCCCGACGCGCCTGGGGCCCCTGACCATCATCACCAACAACCCAATCGAGGACATCAGTTCCCAGTTCGCCCAGCGCGAGCTGACGTGGAACGTCAACCTTGGGACCAAGGCCTCTCTTCCGCTGCCGGAGTTCCTCGGGGTCCGGTCGCTCGCAAGCCTTGGAATCGACTTTAAACGGTTCACCCAGTCCTCCTGGAGCACGAACATCACCTACGCGGATCTCTATCACCTCGACGCTGATTCGAACCGTATCCTGACCACCAACACCGTTGACCGGCTCGACGCGTTCAGCAGCACTGCGCTCCACTACTTTCCGATCTCGCTCGGCTGGAGCGGATCCCACCCCGACAGGCAGGGGGTCACCTATTTCGCCCTCGGAGAGACCCTTTTCCTGCGAGGGTTGGCGTCAGGCCGTGGAGCCTTCCGCACCGTCGCCGGCTCGGCTGAGGCCGGCCGAAACACCCTCCTGACGACGTTGACCCTGACGCGCGAGCAGCGTCTCGGGGGGGAATGGTCGATCCTGGCCCGGGCTGGAGGACAGATCTCCACGGCCCCCCTGATCAGCAACGAGCAGTTTGGACTCGGGGGGACGGGCGGGGTGAGGGGCTATCAAGAGGGGCAGGACTACGGCGATGCGGGCTGGAGGGTCGGGACCGATCTGCGGGCGCCACCCATCCCCCTCGGATATCTCCCCCGAAGCAACAACGACATCCCGATCCATCTCCGGGGCTCCTGGTTCGTCGATTACGGGCAGCTGCACCGGATGAGCCGCCCGGCACCGACCCCCAACTTCGTGGAGCAGTTGGGGACCGGGCTCGGGGCCTACATCACCGCAGGCGGGCACTTCGAGGCACGGCTCACTCTCGCCTGGGCGCTGCTCTCCACCCCCCTGACGCAGGCCGGGACCGGCCGCGCCTATTTTACCGTCGGCTACCAGTTCTAGGGCGCCATGTCTCAAAAACGAAACAAAGCCGCCCGCCGCCGCAGGGCCGAAACCCTCCCCTCTCAGACCGGGGCGGGGGGGTGGATCGGTCTTGCCGCGGCGATTCTTTCCGCAGCACGGCCATCGGATCTCCAGGCCAACCCCGAGGGGATGACCGTCGTGCGCGGGACAGCCTCGGCCCAGGCCGACGGCAAGCAGCTCAACATCACCACCGGAGACCATACGTTTCTCGACTGGAGAAGCTTCAACATCCGCCCCGGGGAGACCACGCGGTTTCTTCAACCGTCGAGTGACTCGATCGTCCTGAACCGGATCCAGGAGGGGGCTCCCTCGGCGATCTGGGGGACCCTGAGCGCCAACGGGACGGTGATCCTTGCCAACGCCCACGGGTTCTACTTTGGGCCCAACTCGCTGATCCAGGTCGGTGGCAGCTTCATCGCCACCACCGCTCCGATCAACCCCGACATGACGGCCGCCGCCCCGTGGCAGTTCAGCGGCCTCCCTCCCACGGCGGACATCGTCAACTACGGGGCCATTGATGTCGGGGCGGGGCGTTCGCTATTTCTGATTGCCGAGCGGGTGGAGAACCACGGGAGCCTCGACGCGCCGGGGGGGAGCATCTGCCTCGCGGCCGGGAGCGAGGTGCTCATCAACGATCGTCCTGACGGCCGCGGGCTGGCCGCCTCTGTCAAACTTCCCGAGGGGTCGATCGACAACCTGGGGCGTGTGACTGCGGATGGGGGAACCATCGCCCTTCATGCACGGGTGGTGAACCAGGATGGAATCCTCCAGGCGGCCGGGGTCCGCGAGCGCGGGGGTGTTGTTGAGCTCGTTGCGGCGGAGGAGCTCTCCCTCGGGGAACATTCCCGGATCCTGACGCCCGGGTTTGACGGACCCGGGGGCGGTGTCGGCGGCTCCATCGCCCTGAAGGCTGGCGGTACGTTCCAGGATGCCGTCGGCAGCGTCGTGAACGCGCGCGGGGGGGCCGCGG
>DMJJ01000467.1 GCA_003452185.1 Verrucomicrobiales bacterium
CCCCCATCGCTGGCGGAGCCCTGCGTGGGCTGCCTGAAGCTCGGCGAGGAGCCTCGCCTTGGCCGCCCTCAGGCCGGAAGCCTCGTCACGCCCCCCGCCCGCCTCCCGGTACAGCGCCTCGAGTCGTCCCCGCGCCTCCTGGACCGAGGCGACGAACGCCGCCTCCTGGGAAAGCCATTCCTCATACTGCCTGAGCTCCCCCGCGCGGCCCGACTCGGAGAGCCAGCGCCGCACCCCTTCCTCCGAGACCGCGGTGGCGAACGCCTCGTTGAAATCCGTGTCCCCGCTGATGAACAGGCGCTGATGCGCCAGCTCGTGAAACAGGGTCTCCGCAATATCCGCCGGGGCGTGGTGGATCCAGGTGTTGAGCACCGGGTCCTTGAACCATCCCAGGGTGGAATAGGCCTCGACCCCCCCGACATACACATCCTCCCCCTGCCCCCGGAGACGGGCGGCAAGCCGCTGAGCCCCCGCCTCGGAATAATACCCCTGATACTTCAGCCGCCCGACAAACGGATACCACCAGGTCCTCGCCTTGAGGGAAAACTCCGGTGCGGCGTGGACATTCCAGACTACGAACCGACGCCCGAGATCCGCATACCGCCCGTACTGCCCGTCGACAGGAAGGCTCAGGCGACGGGCGGCGAACTCCCGGAGGGAGAGCACCAGCTCGAGCTTCGACCTGAGGTCGGGCGGGGTCGCCGGATCGGCCATCACCCGCTCGATCGGGCGCTCGCGACGCACGATCGCGAAGTGCCCGTTCACCGCCTGCCAATAGTAGGTGCCGGTCGAGCACCCGGCGGTGGCCGCGAGGCAGACCAGCCCCCAAACCCCGGAACGCCGCCACCAGGGCCGACGACGACGCCCCCCGGCCGGCCGCGGGGGGCCCGGGTCCGCGAAGGGGCCCCCGTCCGGCATTCCCGCAACTGGATTCGGCGGATTCAACGAAATCGCAGCCCCAGGTAAATGCTCGCCCGATCCCCCTCCCCCACGCGACAGAGCTCCTCGAACCCGAAGGCCCGATAGAAGTGGTATGCCCGCTCGTTCCTCGCCCACATCCCGAGGTGCACACCGGCCGACCCACGATGCTTCATCCGATCCAGAAGCTCCCCCACCAGTCGTTTCCCCCACCCCTGCCCCTGCGCCCGCGGGAGCAGGTCAATGTGCATATGCGAGGGGTACGTCTCGATCGGCTCCGGATGGGTGAGGTCAGGATGGTGCAGTTCGTGGTAGAGCCGCTCATCGAGGCTCCACGCCGCCGGATCCCCGGTGGGCTCGGGGTGCCGGAGCCTCAACGGGGGAAGCCACTCCGTGGCGAACCGGCGGAAGAAGGCCGGGGTGTCGAGCGCCCCGAGGCAGTAGCCGCAAACGCCCGACTCATCCTCCAAGAGCAGGGAGAGCCCGGGCTCGAACGCGAGGTACGCACCGACGTAAATATTCCCCAGCGCCCGCGGATCGCGGTAGAGGGCCGTGGCGTCCTTGCCGGCATCCCCCGTGCGGAGGCAGACCTCGTAGGCCGCGGCTTCATCCGCCGGGGTGTAGTCGCGATACCGAAGCCCTTTTGATCCGGAGGGGGAGGCGGGAGTGACGGTGCTCATGAAGCCATGGGGAAGTGGGGCTCAAGCCGGGGCGATCGATCCATCTCCGGACACCTCCAGCAAGCGCTGGAGCCGGGCGACCAACCCTCCTCGATACGTGCCGGGCTGGTGGAAAATGGAGCGAAACGGGCCGCGGGTCCGGGCAGGCCGGTCGCTCCAGGCAACAAACCGCTGCAACAAGTCGACCTCCTCCTTCAGCTCCCAGACAAACCGGTAGAGTGTGTAGGAGAGCTCCCGGTCCTCCAGCTCCGTGATCCGGGTCTGCCACCGGGCGAGGGTGGCAGCGGTCGTTTCAAACCGGCGACGGGCCGCCACCCGCTGGCGGCGCCCCCCCCGAACCATCGCGGTCGCATCCCGAAGAAACCGTTCCCCCCCGTCACCGGCCGCGTACGGAAGATGGAGGGCGTCGGCCAGGAGCCGCAGCTCGGAGGGACTCGGGCGCCCCCCCATCCGGTCGCGAAAGGAGGGAAGCCACTCCCGCACCGCGGCCTCGTACGAACGGGAGACGTCCCACCCGCGCCCCGAGCGGACGTAGGCGGCGAAGGAACGGAGCGGGATGAAATTGGCCCGATACTCGCAGTTGGGGTTGATCAGGATCCCCCGGACCTCGGACTTCAGGGCGGCAGGGCGCCTGTCGTACGGGCCGAGATGGATCCGCCGCAGGTCGTAGTCGTTTGCAAACAGGTTGTCCCAGAGAACCGGCGGGCGGCGGAGCACCCCGGCGAGCGTCCGGATCTCCCCCACCCCGATCGACTCCGAGACGATGTCGCGTCCCGTCCAGAACACATCGACCTCCGGCGCCAGCCGTTCCCCCACCTCCCGGAGATAGCGGTTGGTCCGGACATCCCCGGCCATGCTTCCGCAGTAGGGGGTGGGGCAGAAGAGCAATCGCGCCTCGGGGGCCACCCCGCGCAGCCACTCAAGCGTGGCATGGGTCCAGGTGATGTGCGCCCCGGCCCACGACCCGTAGCGCCGCACATTCGCCTCGGACCCTTCGGGCGGGATGTCATCAAAGAGCAGCGCGAAGTCGCGGCACCCGAGGGAGAGCAGCTGGGATAGCTTCCGGCGCAGGAACCCCTCCATCTGGCTCCGGGTGTATTCCGCCTTGAAGCCCGGGGCGAGGCCGTAGAGGAACCGGATTCCGTTCCGCTGCGATCGCTGGATGAGGCTCCCAAGATCCCGGGCCTCGGCGGCCGAGTATCGGTCGTTCCAGTAGAGCCGGTGTTTCGGGTCATCCTTGGGGGCGTACAGATAGCTGTTGAGCCCCGCCTCCCCCATCCAGCCAAGGAGCTCCGCCCGTTGGGCCGGAGTCCAGGGACGGCCATAAAAACCCTCCACCACCCCCCAGAACGGGGCGGATGCAGAACCAGCTTCAGTCTGACGGCGCATGATTTCGAACGGTTCGCCAGAGCCTGCCAAAGGGAGTCGCACGACTCCAACCGGAAACGAAGCCCCTCGCCGCTCCCATCAGGAGGATCGACAGGGGGCCTCGAGGCCCTGCGCGACCCGCACTCGGGAGGAACGGGAACAGGGCTGCCAGTCCGACTCAGGGGGAAACAGAAGGCTAGGTGGAAAAACCAAGGGGTGGGGAAAAGATGGTGCGCGCTGCAGGATTTGAACCTGCGACCCCTTCCGTGTGAAGGAAATGCTCTACCACTGAGCTAAGCACGCACAACCGACCGTGACGGAGGCAAAAATAAGGCCACCCGGCCGCAATTCAAGTTTTTTTAGCCCCGGGGGGTGCGGAGTCCGGATCAACAGCAGCCACGCTCACTGACGAGCCCCGTTCGGAGGTTCGATCCTCACGGGGGTGTGACATTGGGCTTTGCCTGCAGAGTACGAAGGCTGGTAGGGTCCCGGACATGAGCCTCGTGTCACCCTCCGATCCCATCCAGGCCACGCACCGCACGATCCTGCGGCCCGCGGCCACCCTGGCCCTCCTCTTCATGGTTGGCATGGCAACCGCCCAGGCTGCGGCCAACCGCGTCCACGCGACCCCGCCCACGGCGCTCGACCGCTATGTGGCGGCCCCGGATACGAACTTCGAATGGCACGTGGTCAACACCCTCAAACAGGAGGGGGCCACGGTTCACATCCTGGGGATGACCTCCCAGGCCTATCTCACAACAAACGAGTTCGACAAGCCGCTCTGGCATCACTGGATCACGGTGGTTGTCCCGGACGACGCCACCAACACGACAGGCCTCCTGGTGATCAGCGGCGGATCAAACAACCGCCCCGCCCCGACCAAGGTGGACACCACCATGGCCCTGCTGGCCCGGGCCTCGAAGTCCGTGGTCGCCGGTCTCACCGGGATCCCGAGCGAGCCGTTGATCGCCCCGGACCGCACCAACAAGCTGAGCGAGGATGGGCTCATCGCCTACACCTGGGACAAGTTCCTCCGCACCGGGGATGAAAAGTGGCCCGCCCGGCTTCCGATGACCAAGGCCTCGGTGCGGGCCATGGACGCCGTCACCGCCTTCTGTGCAACCGAAGCTGCAGGGAAGCGAACCGTCGACAAGTTCTTCGTGACCGGGGCCTCCAAGCGGGGATGGACCACCTGGACCACCGCCGCCGTCGACCCGCGGGTCGTGGCGATCTCCCCCATCGTGATCGATGTTCTCAACGTCGAGGCCTCCCTCAAGGGTCACTACGAGTCGTATGGATTCTTCGCCCCCGCCGTCGGCAACTACACCAACGAGAACATCCCGAGCTGGATGGGAACCCCGCAGAACCGGGCGTTGATGAAGATCGAGGATCCGTACGAATACCGCGCCCGCTACACGATTCCGAAGTACCTGATCAATGCCGCCGGGGACCAGTTTTTTGCCACCGATTCCGCCCGATTCTACTTCAACGACCTCCCCGGGCCGAAATACCTCCGGGCCGTCCCGAACGTCGACCACGGGGTGAAGGGGGGCGATCCGTGGCTCTCGCTGCTCGCCTTCTACGATGCGATCCTCAAGGGGGCGCCGCTCCCGGACTTCGCGTGGAACCACGAGAAGGAGGGGGTCGTCAAGGTGACCCCCAAGACCAAGCCGACCGGGGTGCGACTCTGGAAGGCGACGAATGCCGAGGGACGCGACTTTCGACTGGAGAAGATCGGCCCCGCCTGGACAAGCACCGACCTCACCCCCTCGGCCAACGGCGACTACACGGCAGAGGTGTCGAAGCCCGAGAAGGGGTGGACGGCCTATTTCGTTGAGCTCACCTTCCCGAGCAGCGCGATGTCCCCCTTCATATTCACCACCGACCCACGGGTCGTCCCCGACACACGGCCGTTCAAGTTCGTTCCGGCGGCCACGCCGGGGACCTTCATGAAGTAAGCCACAAGCCGGCTCCCGCCCCTCTGCGCGCGGTTTGCAGAGGGCGGGCGCGATCCGGGCGGAAGCCCCCTCTCCCGGGGAAGCCGGCTGCGGCCAACCCGCGACCGGCCTCGGACAACGCTGGGGGAGTTCCCCGGGGCACCCCGCCTTAGGTTGGGGCAGACCCGGTCCGCGAACAAGGCCGGGCGACTTCAGGCCGCGGCTTCCCTCCCCCTCACCGCGGTTTGGGAAAGGGTCTCATGAACCGTTCCGGCATCTCGGTCCTGTTCGCCTTGGGTCTCCTGCTCGGCGGGTGTGTCACCCCGGTGCGCCCCGTGAGCAACGCCCACCTGCTCGACTTCCTGAAGGACGGGCTCACCACCCGGGAGTCGGTGGTCTTGGAGCTGGGGCAGCCCTCCGGCCTTCTCGAATCCGGGCGCATCCTCACCTATCGGGTCGGACGGGAGCCCGATGACGGTTACTTCGTCCGCGAGGCTGGGTCCCAGACCTGGAGCCAGACCAAGTACAGCCTCGTGCTGGTGTTCGACGAGAGGAAGATCCTGGTTCACCACGCGCTGGTGGAGGTGAGATGAGGCAGGAGGCAACAGTTCGGGTCTGGCGAGTCCCCCGTACGGCCGACCCCCCGCCGCCGGGCCCGCCTCCGATCACCCTGGCCTGGATCCTCCCCCTGCTCCTCCTTGGTCTGACGTTCACCGGGTGCATGATCCTCCCCCTGCCCCTGAATCGAAGGGCTCCGGAGACGCGGCAGAATCTGGATCCCGGGGTGACAAACTGGATGGTGCGAGGGAGCACCACACGGCAGGAGGTTCTCCTGCGCCTGGGGGAACCCGACCAGGTCCTGCTGGAGGATCGCTGGTTCCGTTACCACTCGGACCGGGTGAAGTGGGACATACTCTGGATAGCCGGCATGGGGGCAGGGGCCGTTGGCGGGGACTGCGAGCTTCGACGCCACCTCAACCTGATCATCCGGTTCGGCGACTCAGGCCTGGTGGAGGAGATCCAGTACCTCCGCTCGGTGCTGGACGACCCCGCGGAGAACGAGGCCACGGGACTGAGCCGCAAACAGCTCCTTCCCTCGACGCCCCCCGACACCCCGCCCCCCGAGGGGGTGGAGGCGTGGATCCGGCCCGAGTAGCCCGCTCGCGAGGGAGCGTGCCCGTCAGGGCCGGGACAGCAGCCATGCGAGCGCGGGCCCGCTCTCGGGGGAGTTCCCGATGGCGAGCTTCGCCAGCGCATGTTCGCGGTTATAGGCGGCCTGCACCCTGGCGATCCCCTCCGCGGTTTCCCCAACGAGGTACAGCCCCCCGGGAGCCGCAAGGCCAAGCATGCCCGGAAGGTCATCATACTGGGCCCCCCCCGGCAGGAAGTCGGGGCTGTGAATCTCCGTCACCGAGCCAAACCGGAACCCCGCGGTGTCGATTACCGTGGAATCGACAGCATCCCCCGCTTGCGCACGGGCCGCGGCCACCCAGTGGCCGGCTCCCCGGAATCCAACCAGATCCACCACCCGGGGGGTCCGCTCGTGGTGCTTCACAAAGGAGACGAGCTTCAGGATGTCATGCACCCGCTGCGCGAAGACCGCGGGAGTGTATCCAAAGGTGTACGCGGCGGCCTCGCGAGGGTTCTTGACCCGCGGGGTCCGCGTGAACGTCTCGCCCGGCTTCAGGAACTCCCCCTGGTGCACGAGGTCGATGCCCATCACCGACACCCCGGCATCGAGCAACTGCTTCACGCCGGGCGCGGGTTCGCCGCCGGGGGCGAGAAGCCCCGCCTTGCCATCAGGATGAATCCAGAGCACCACGCGTCCCTTCCACTCCTTGGGATGGAACGCCAGAACGGGGTTCTCCTCCTGACGCGACGCCTGACGCAGCATCCCGCCAATGACCCAGTAGGCCCCGCGATCCTCCTTCGTGACCTGCTGGTAGGAGAGCTCCGCGGCAGGGGGCATCCCCCGCCCCAGCACCACGTCCACCCCTCCCCCGAACACCCTGCGATACTCCTCCGCGGAGGAGCGGGCCGGACGCAGCTGCTTTTGAAGATCCTCGTGCCACCAACGGACCAGCTTCCGCTCGAACTCCGGGCCGCCGGCCGGCTTCGGGTGCTTCTCATCCCAGACCGTCATCTCCTCAGGGGTCAGGCGCCGGTAGTCGGTCTCCACCACCGGTTCCGCAAGCCCGAGGTGGAGATGGCGGTTCATCCACCCGTACATCACCGCACGGCTCGGGTAGTTGTAATTGTGACCAAACTGATTCAGTCCCTGGAACGCGACATTCTCGGGAACGCCGAGCATCGAGTAATGCTGCCGGAGCTCGGGAAATCCCTTCGTCGCCATCTCCCGGGTCCAGTCGTTGGCACCGGTCATCCCCAGCGGCTTGGGGGCAAAGAGCGCGGCAATTTCCACGTTGCCGGTGTCGATCCGCAGGCCGCTCGCATTCTCACAGGTGCATCCCCCCTGCATCGCGGTGGACACCATCACCGCGGGGAACGCGACGGCGGGCCGGGGATCCAGGGCCCCCAGGATGAACGTCTGGGTTCCCCCGCCGCTCGCCCCGGTGACTCCGATGCGCGCGGAATCGACATCCGGCAGGCTGCAGAGGAAATCGAGGGCGCGGATCGAATTCCAGGTCTGCAGGCCCATGACGCTCTGAAAATGTTCCTCCGCCTGCGGGCTGAAGAGCCCCCAGCTCTCGGGGGAGTTCATCTCAGGCCGCTGCTTGGAAAACCCGTGCGACAGGGAGGAGGGGATCTGGAGGCTGTCGGCGTAGCCGATCATGTCGTAATGGAAGACAACGCATCCCATCCGCGCGAGTTGCACGCACCGGGCCTGAAGCGGGCTCCGCCCGCTGTCGCCAAACTTTTCCCCGCCGCTCGCCAACTCGGCCGCAATTCCCTTGGCGTTGTCATAGAACCGGCCATTTTCCCAATGCCCGTGCGGGGAGAGCACCGCCGGGAGCTTTCCCTTGGAACCCTTGGGACGGTAGAGGCTGCCGGTCACGAAGAACCCCGGCATGCTCTCGAAGTACACCCTCTCCACGGTGTAGGTCTCACGATCCACCTTCCCGTGCACCACCGCGTGGAGCGGCGTCCGGGTCGGCATCGGCCAAAGGCCCAGGGTCACCTGGAGCTGACGACGGAGGCGTTCGGCCCGCACAGCCCAGGCTGCGGGGTTGGGCGAGGGGGTGAACGGGAAGTACCCGTCCAGGTCCTTGGGGGCCTCCAGGCGGGCATCCTTGGGGAGTTCACCGGGCGGGAGCACATGCGCCACGTCACCCCGCAAGGCCGGGGAGAGGGCGAGCAACCCCGCGACAGGGAGAATGAGGAGGAACCGGCATCGGGCAAGAGTCGATGGCTTCATGGATGGATGGTCCCGATACATGCGGGCAGGAGGCCCCAGGAATCAAGCCGGAACGACTCAGCCCTCCGTGGGCCTTCCCCCGATGCGGCCGGGGGGGGAAGGCCGGCGGAAGCCCTCAAAACAGCCCCCGTCACCCCGGGGCCGCGCCCCTGCCGTCGGATCAAAAAAAGTTGGCGCTACCCCCTTTTTTGAACGAAGGTTTCCATTCTTATGCGGCGGGTCAACATAGGTCTGGTCGGGGCGGGAACCGTGGGTGGCGGCGTCTTTCAAGCCGTGCGCCGCAACGGCCCCCTCATGACCGCGCGTCTCGGCATTTCCCTCGGCATCCGCAAGGTCGCCGTGCGCGATCTGGGCAAGGGGCGCCGCGTGAAACTCCCGCGCGCCCTGCTCACCACCGACTGGAAGGGGGTCGTGGCCGACCCCCAGAATGACATCATCGTCGAGCTCATCGGGGGGACAACCACGGCCCGCCAGGTGGTGCTTGAGGCGCTGCGCCTCGGGAAGCCGGTGGTCACTGCCAACAAGGCCCTCCTCTCGGCCCACGGGGAGGAACTCTTCTCCGTCGCCCAGAAGCACGGCGGCAACCTGTACTACGAGGCGAGCGTCGCAGGGGGGATCCCGATCATCAAGGTGCTGCGGGAGGCGATGGTTGGAAACAGGATCACGCGCCTGTACGGCATCGTGAACGGGACCTGCAATTACATCCTCACCCGGATGAAGCGTGAGGGGGCCGATTTCGACGATGTCCTGGCCGATGCCCAGCGCCTGGGCTATGCCGAGGCGGAGCCGTCGCTCGACGTCGACGGGCATGACGCCGCGCACAAGACCGGGATCCTCGCCTCGCTCGCCCACGGATTCTGGGTCAACCCCGCGCAGATCCACACCGAAGGGATCCGGGGGATCGCCCGGCTCGACATTGCCTACGCGGCCCTGCTGGGCTATACGATCAAGCTCCTCGGCATCGTGAAGAGCGTCGGCCCGGCGCCGGGCGGCCCCGTGCAGGTGTCGGTGTATCCGGCCCTCGTTCCGGACACCCACGTCCTGGCGAGCGTGAACGACGTCTTCAACGCGGTGTTCCTCCGGGGAGACATCGTGGGGGACACCCTTTATTACGGCCGCGGGGCGGGCCAGGACGCCACCGCGAGCGCGGTCCTGAGCGACCTCGGGGATGCCGCCCTCGACCTCAAGCACGGCTCCCACCGCCGGGTGCCGGCCTTCACCCCCCATGAGCGGGGAGGACGGGTCCAGCCGATCGAGGAGGCCGTCTCCCGGTATTACCTCCGCCTGGATGTCGTCGACCGCCCCGGGGTACTGGCGCGAATAGCGGCCATCCTGGGCCGCTCCCGGATCGGCATCTCCTCCGTCATCCAGCCCGAGGGGCTGGCCGGCCGGAGCGTCCCCCTCATCCTGATGATCCACGACGCCACGAACGCCGCAATGCTCCGGGCCCTCCATAGCATCAGCCGTCTCCCGGTGGTGAAGGGGAAGCCAACCCTCATCCGAGTCGAGAGCTTCGAGTAACTCCCATACCGATTATGTCAGCCGCCCCATCCAATTCCTCCTGGCCTGGTGTCATCCGGCGCTACGCCGAGTACCTCCCCGTGACCGACGCGACCCCTGTCGTCACCCTTCTGGAAGGGAACACCCCGCTGGTCCCGGTGCCGCAGTTCGTGGAGGCGATCGGCGGGAAGTTTGACCTGTTCCTGAAGTACGAGGGGCTCAACCCGACCTGCTCCTTCAAGGATCGCGGGATGACCATGGCCGTCTCGAAGGCCAAGGAGCGCGGAGCCAAGGTGGTGGTCTGCGCCAGCACCGGAAACACGAGCGCGAGCGCCGCGGCCTACGCCGCCCGGGCCGGCATGCGCTGCGTGGTCCTCCTGCCTCATGGCAAGATCGCCCTCGGCAAGATGGCCCAGGCGCTCATGTACGGGGCCACGACCATCGCCGTGGAAGGAAACTTCGACCAGGCGCTCAACATCGTGCGCGAGCTCGGGGAGACGGGGCAGGTCGAGGTGGTCAACAGCATCAACCCTTTCCGGATCGAGGGACAGAAGACCGCCGCCTTCGAGATCTGCGACGCCCTGGGGGATGCCCCGGACTTTCATTTCCTCCCCGTGGGCAACGCGGGCAACATCACCGCCTACTGGAAGGGGTATCGGGAGTACCAGGGCGTGGGCAAGAGCGACACCCTCCCGCGGATGTGCGGCTGGCAGGCGGCCGGGGCCGCCCCGCTGGTGGACGGGCAGCCCGTGGCGAATCCCAACACCATCGCGACGGCGATCCGCATCGGCAACCCCGCCAGCTGGACCGGCGCGATGGATGCCGTCCGGGAGAGTGAGGGGCTGATCGACAAGGTGACGGACGAGGAGATCCTCCACGCCTACAAGCTGCTCGCCCGCACCGAGGGAATTTTCGTCGAGCCGGCCTGCGCCGCCCCGCTCGCCGGGTTGATCAAGTCGGTGGAGCGGAACCTGATCCCCGCCGGAAGCCTGATCGCGGCAACGATGACCGGCCACGGCCTGAAGGATCCCGACACGGCGATCGGTGCCGCGGGGTTCCAGCCGACGGTGGTTCAGCCGACCCGCGACGCCGTCCTCCAGGTCATGGGCCTCTAGGACGGGCCACGGCCTCGCCGTCCCCATGACCGACTCCCATCGCACCCGGTTCTGGAGGCGGCTGGCGGCCCCGCTGCTTCGGCGGGGTGGAACCCCGTTCTACCTTTTCTCCAGCGCCCCGGTGGAGGAAGCCCTCGCGGAACTGGAAGGGACGTTCTCGGGACTTCCCGTCACCCACTGGCTCTCGGTCAAGACCCAGCCCCTTCCCCCCTTGATCCGCTGGTGGTCCTCCCTGGGGCGGCCCGTCGAGGTGGTGAGCGAGCTTGAGCTGCAGGCGGCCCTGGCCTGCGGCGTGCCCCCCGAGTCGATCCTGGTCAACGGCCCGGCCAAGCATCACTGGCTTCCGGCCCACCCGCTCCCCGGCCTGCGGGTGAACTTCGACTCCCCCGCCGAGGCCCGCCTCCTCGCACCCCAGGCCCGCCGCTGCGGGTGGCTCTGCGGGGTGAGGGTCGCCACCCCGTCGGAGTTTGACCCGGAGTCCCCGGCCATCCCGACCCAGTTCGGGCTCTCCGGGGAGGAGCTCGGCGCCGTGATCCGGACTCTCCGCCGCGCGGGGATCAGGCCCCGGACTCTCCATTTCCACCTCCGCACACAGATTCCCGCCGTCGCGGTGTACCAGCGGGCCGTTGCCGAGGCCCTGGCCATGGCCCGCGCGTCGGGGCTCTCCCCGGAGGTCCTGGACATTGGCGGAGGGTTCCCCGCCCCCCGAGTCCGGCGGTCGGGGGACCCCACCCCGGTGGACGCGGGGTTCTCCCGCGCCGGGATGAGGCGGCTGCTTCAGGAGACCCTCCGGGCGCACCCCGGGCTTCGCGAGATCTGGCTGGAAAACGGCCGATGGATCTCCGCCCGTTCGGGCGTCCTGGTGCTGCGTATCCTCGATGCCAAGCAGCGCCGCGGGATGCGGCACCTCATCTGCGACGGCGGCCGGACGCTCCACGCCATGGTCTCCACCTGGGAGGATCACGATCTGGAACCCCTTCCCACGCGATCCGGGCGCCGGGTCGCCACCACCGTCACGGGCCCCACCTGCATGGCGTTCGACAAACTGGCGCGTCGTCCCCTTCCCTCCACGCTGCAGCCCGGCGACGCCCTCCTCTGGATGGATGCCGGGGCGTATCATCTTCCCTGGGAGACACGCTTCTCCCACGGGCTTGCCGCCGTACACTGGCACGATGGGCGGAAGGTCCACCAGGTGAGATCCGCCGAAACCTTCCAGTCGTGGTGGCATCAATGGGCCCCGGCCCCGTGAACAAAAAAACCCTCCCATGAACCGCAACACCCTTCTTTGCTTTGGAGAGATCCTCTGGGACTGTCTCCCCTCGGGCCTCTTTCTCGGCGGGGCCCCCGTGAATGTCGCCTACCACCTGGCGCGGCTCGGTCAGCCCGCCCGGGTCATCACAGCGGTGGGCCGCGACCCGCTCGGGGATGAGATCAAGCGCCGGCTTCAGGGATGGGGGATCCCTCTCGAGGGGGTGTCGACGTCGCCCCGCCGCCCCACCGGTACCGTGAGGGTTCGGCTGGACGCGGCAGGGAAGCCGGACTTTGAGATCGTCACCCGGGTCGCCTGGGATGATGTCCGCCCAAGCCGGCAAGCCATCGCAGCCTCCCGCCAGGCGGCGGCGATCATCTACGGCTCCCTCGCCCTGCGAAGCGACGCCAACCGCCGCCACCTTCAGCGGCTGCTCCGCTCGAGCCAGGGGGCGATGCGGGTCTTCGATGTGAACCTGCGGCCGCCCCATGACGATCTCGCCCTGGTGCGCCGGCTTGCGGCGGAGGCCGACTTGATCAAGCTCAACGACGAGGAACTCCGTCGCCTCACCCCGGGTCGGCGCCCGGGGGCCCTGGAGCCCCGCGCCCGGCAGCTGGCCGCCGCCACCGGGTGCCGCCGCATCTGCGTCACCGCCGGGGCCGCGGGGGCGGGAGTTCTCTGGGACGGCGCCTGGGTCTGGCAGCCCGCACAGCCGGTGCGTGTGGTGGACACCATTGGTGCGGGTGACGCGTTCCTTGCCGCGTTCCTCGACGCCCTGATGCGACGGCTCCCCGTGAGCGAGGGGCTCCGAAGGGCGTGCCGCCTTGCCGAGTTCGTCTCCTCCCAACCCGGGGCACAGCCCCCCCACCCATCACCGGTTCCCCCGCAAGGGCTCGGCCCCCGGGCGGGATCCGCCGTCAGGCCCGGATCGAAGCGAAGCCGTCGACGGGGGTGACCCGCAGGGCGGCCGTCGTGGCACGGACGGAAATCCCGGGGGGCTCCCAACCTCAACGCCCCCCCATCCCCGCCCCACACGGGTCTCCGACATGGCTCACCGCGATTTTATCTGGAGCCAGATTTCGTCGTACAGCTTGTTCATCTCCCCAAGGTCCCGTGCGTACTCAAGGCGCGTGAGCACCTCCGGCGGAGGATAGATCGCGGGGTTGTTGCGGTCGGCCGGGGGAACCAGCTCCAGGGCTGACTTGTTGCAGGTGGCATCCCGGTAAAAGGCGACGAACCGGGCGGCCACGGGAGGGTCGAGGAGGAAGTTGATGAACCTCTCGGCGAGGTCCCGATGCGGGGCCTGCGCCGGGATGCAGAGGAGGTCGACCCAGATCTGACTCCCCTCGATCGGCGTCACGTAGAGGGTCTCGGAGTCCTCGGCCATCCCCCGCACGGCATCCCCCGTGTAGGCCATCGCCACACGGGCCCCCTTGGAGAGGACGCGGTTCTTGCACCCCGTCGCCCCCTCAAACCCGAGAGAGCGCTTCTTCGCCTCGATCAACCGGTCCCGGGCCTGGGTCAGTTCGGCCATGTTGGTGCTGTTAAGGCTGTGCCCGTCGTAGCGAAGCGCGGCTCCGATGGTTGCCCGGGGATCCTCCAGCAGGAGGAACGGGCCCGGCTGCTCGGCGGGGTTGAACACGGCCCCCCATCCGCGGGGGGAGGGCTTCCCCTCGGTGCGGCGAAGGAAGAGGCCGGTGGTGCCCCAGTCCGAGGGTGCCCCGTACCCGTTGCCCGGGTCAAAGCTGGCCGTGGTGAAGGAAGGAAGAATGTGACGGAGGTTGGGGACGTTCTCGTGCCGAAGCGGGGCGAGCAGCCCCCGCTTGATCAGGGCCGGCATATGGGTGTCGTCCGGGACCACGATGTCGTAGATGGAGGACCCTCCCGAGGCGAGCTTGGCCACCATCCCCTCAAGGTCCTCGTAGTAGTCGACGTTGACCCGGCAATCGTTGAGCTTCTCGAACTCGGCGATGAGCTTCGGGTCGATGTACTCGCTCCAGACGAAGAGGTTGAGTTGAGCCCGTGGTTTGCCGCAGCCCGGCAGGAGCGACAGGATGAGGAGCAGGGCGGGAAGGAGGCGCAAGGTGGGGTGCATGGAAAGAGGGTTCCGTCAGTCGTCCAGCAGGATGAGGGCGCCGGGGGGGATGTGCGCCTGGAGCGAATCGCCAGGCCGGAAGCGGGGACCCTCCGCATGGGTGTTCATCACCTCGGCACGGAGGGAGATCCCCTCCCCCTCCAACTCGTAGTGGGTTTCCGAGCCGACATACGTCAGGTGGGAGACCCGGACCGGGAGGGAGTTTTCCCCAGGCTCCGCGCTGGACGCCCGAAGCTCGATCTTCTCGGGCCGCACCGCCAGAGTGACCCTCCCCTGCCGCGCCCCCCCCGGCGCACGCGTCCGGAGAAGGCCCGCAGCGGTCTCGACCGTGGAACCGGAGTTGTCGGCCGACACCACCCTCCCCTCGAGGAGGCTGCACGCGCCGAGGAACTGGCTCGCAAACCGGGTTCGAGGGCGCTCGTAGACAACAGCGGCCTCCCCGAGCTGCTCAATGCGGCCGGCCCGAATCAACGCGATCCGGTCGCTCAAGGCCAGCGCCTCCTCCTGATCATGGGTGACGTAGAGGAAGGTGATCCCAAGACGGCGCTGCAGGTTGCGAAGCTCCTGCTGGAGCTGCCTCCGGAGCTGGAGATCCAGGGCCGCCAGCGGCTCGTCCAGGAGCAGGACCTTCGGCTCGTTGACCACCGCGCGCGCCAGCGCCACGCGCTGCTTTTGCCCACCCGAAAGCTCGGAGGGACGACGCGCCGCCAGCGGGGCGATCTCGACAAGCTCCATGACGGCGGAGACGCGTCGATCCATCTCGTCGCGTGGCACCCGCTTCATCCGGAGCCCGAACCCGACGTTCTCGCGGACGTTGAGATGGGGAAAAAGCGCGTACGACTGGAAAACCGTGTTGACCGGCCGGCGGTGGGCCGGAAGCGAGAGTGCCTCCTCGCCGCCGATCCGGAGCACGCCGGCATCGGGATGATCCAACCCCGCGATGATGCGCAGCAGAGTGGTCTTCCCGCACCCGGAGGGCCCGAGCAGGGAAAGGAACTCCCCCTCCGCGACCGAGAGGGAAAGGTCGTCCAGGGCGACCACCTCGCCAAAACGCCGGGTCAGCCCGGCAGCCTCGACTGCGGGTCCCTTCATGGGCAGGGCCCCCCTCCGGCGTCCACCCGGGGAGGAGGGGAGCCTCGCGGGTCAGGGGGGGGTGAGGGGTGCGGCATGGCGGGCTGGAACACGGGTGATATGCCGGGTCAGCGAGAGCGGGCTTCCAGCGGCTTCCGGTTCCCGTCGTCCGCCGGGTCGTCCGGCCGGGGATAGTCCCGCCAGAGCCACCGGAGCATTTCAGGAAGCATCGCCCCCCCCTGCTTGTTGGAGTGGGTCCCCAGCCCCCAGCAGAAGTTCACATCGTACCCTTTCTCCGTGAGCGCGGCGACCATGCGCCGGTTCTGCGTGTGCCAGTCCCACTTGGGGTCGTACTCCCCGTTCTTCCGCCGGCCCCGGTTGTCGTTGAGGCCATCCTCGAGAAAGATCCGAATGGGCTTCCGGTCAGCCGCCCGCACCATGTCCGGGTAGGCATGCCCCCCGCGGATGTTGGTGAAGCTCCCGATGGTGCTGAGCACCTTCCGGAACTGGTCGGGACGATGCCAGGCCACGGTGAAGGCGCAGATCGCCCCCGAGCTCGCCCCGCCGATCGCGCGGTCCTCCGGGTTGCTGCTGATGCGGTATTCCTTCTGCAGGGCGGGCAGAAGCTCCTCCACGATGAGACGGGCGTAGCGGTCGTTCAGCTCGTTGTACTCGGTCGGACGGTTGTTGATCCCGTCGCCCCAATCCTTGGAGGAGGACTCCTGCTGATCGGGACGATGCCCGGGGTTGATGAACACGGCGAGGGTCACGGGCATCTCCCGGCGGTAGATCAGGTTGTCGAAGACGTACGGGACCCGGTAGCTGCCGTTGGTCGCCAGGAAGGCGTGGCCGTCCTGGAAGACCATCAGGGCGGCAGGGGTCGCCGGGTCGTACTGCGCCGGGACGTAAACCCAGTAGTGCCTGCTGGTGTTCGTGAACACCTGGCTCTCAAGGGTCAGGGGTCCGACCACCCGCCCCTGGGGCACTCCCGGGTGCGGCTCGGAGTCGGGGCCCAGCAGGTAGAGGTCATCGGTCGGGGCGGCCGGCAGGGCCAGGGCGCACAGGACCGAAGCGATCCAGGCGGCGCAGCCCAGGGCCCTGCAAAGTCGCGATTTCATGGGAGGCACGATGGCCGGTTCAGACCGATGGGGCAAGTCCGCAGGCGATTTCGTCGGCGCCCCCCGACGGCACCCCGCCATCGGCAGCCGGGCCGGGGAGAAGGCGCGGAGGCATTTAGCGTTTGCGACCCGGTCCCAAACCGACTACATCCCGGGCATCCATGAACTCTCCCCGATCCCTCCTGGCATGGCTCGCCGCGGCCCTTGCCGGCAGCTGCGGCGCGATGGACTTCACCCTGCAAACCCGGGATCCCGTCACAGGCCAGGTGCGGATCACCACCGAGAGCGTCGCTCCGGAGCACGTCGCGGTAATCGCGGTCGATGTCTGGAACTACCATTGGTGCAAGACGGCCACCATGCGGGTCGACGCCATCGTCCCCCGCATCAACAAGGCCCTGGAGGGGGCGCGGGCCCTCGGCATGACCCTCCTCCTCTGCCCGAGCGATGTCGTGGACAACTACGTCGGCTACCCCCAGCGCGAGGCGGTGCTTGCGCTCCCGCGGGTGCCCCTCCCGCCCCTCCTCGAGGTCAGCTGCCCCCCGGTGCCGGACGCCGGCGGCTGCGCCTGCGGGCGGGAGCGGTGCGCGGTGAACTATGGATGGGATGGAATGCACCCCGGCCTGAGAATCGGCGAGGGCGACCTGATGCCCGACACCCAGGCCGAGGTTTACGCGATCTGCCAGCAGCGGGGAATCACCCACCTCATCTATGTCGGGTTCCACACGCAGGTCTGCCTGCTTGGAAAATCAATGGGGCTGAAGGCGATGAAGTCCGCCGGGCTTCGCTGCATGCTGGCAAGGGACATGACCGACGCCCACCCCGGGTATGATCCCGCACGCCAATTCACCCCCGACCTCAACACGGAGCAGGTGGTCGAGCACTTCGAGAGGCACCTCGCCCCGACCATCAACCTCCAGGAGGAGCTGGCCAGGATCGGCCGGTGGGATCCCGCCTGGGTCGTCGACCCGGTGCGGATCGCCCCGTGGGGAACCCGCATGCGACCGCACCTCTTCGAGCAGCCGGTGACCGTCACTCTCACCGCGCCGCTGCAGCCCAGGGGATCGATCCGGTACACCCTCGACGGGAGCCGGCCGACGCCGCAGTCCACCCTCTACGCCGGGCCGTTTCTTGTCTCCAGGTCGACGGAGCTGCGGGCCGTTGCCTTCGAGGGGGAGAAGCCCGTCACCCTTGAGTCCGAGGGGAGCTTCGCCCTCCTGCCACCCATGCCCCCGAAGCCGGACGTCCTCGTGGGGGATCTCCCCCCGACCCGGAGTGTCGGATTCGGCCACACCTACGGCGGCCAGGTGCGCTATTCGGGGAACACCCAGGCGCCCCAAAAGGATCATTCCAACCTCGGCCAACCCCTCCGGATCAACAGGGCCGTCTATGCCCATGGCATCGGGGTGCACGCCCCGTGCGAACTTGTGTACGCCGTGCAGCCGGAGTTCAAACGTTTCGTCGCCCTGGCGGGGGCGGATGAGAATCTGATCTCCGTGAGCCATGGGTCTAACCTGGCCCGGTATCCGAGCGTGCGGTTCAAGGTGTTCATCGATGGGAAGGAGATGGCCGCAAGCCCGGTGATGCGGGTTCTTTTTCCAGCGTGGCGCTTTGACATCCCGATTCCGGCGGGATCGAGGCAGATCAGCCTCGTGACCATGGATGCGGGGGACGGGTCGCGGGAGGATTTCGCCGACTGGGCCGACGCGGGGTTTGTGACCCGGGATCGCCCGGCCGCCTCGGCCCAACCGCACCTGATGCCTCGTTGAGCCCGGGGGCCCGGCCCCGGCACTTGGATCTCACTCCTCCCGGCCCCGCGGGTCGAAGGCATCCCGAAGGCCGTCGCCGACGAAATTCAACGCGAGGAGCGTTGTCACGAGCATGGCGGCAGGGAAGAGGATGAGCCACCAGTAGACCCGGATCGGGTTCAACTGGGCGGCGCCATCGGCGATCAACGACCCCCAGCTCGCCATCGGGGGCTGGATCCCGAGCCCCAGGTAGCTGAGGAACGACTCGTACAGGATGATCGCCGGGATCGTCAGCGTGGCATAGACGATGACGATGCCGTAGATGTTGGGGAGGAGGTGGCGCAGGAGGATTCGGACCGGCCCCGCCCCAAGGGCATGGCTGGCGTCGACGAACGTCCGCGAGCGAAGCGAAAGGACCTGTCCGCGCACAATCCGGGCCATATTGAGCCACGAGATCGCCCCCAGCCCGGCGAATAGAAAAAGGAGCCGCGCCTGCCCCACAGCGGCTGCGGGGAGATGAAGTGTTCCGGAGAGAAACACCCGCACCGTCCGCTCAAGCGTGGTGAGCAGGACGATGACAAAGATGATCGAGGGGAGTGAGTACAGGACATCCACGACACGCATCGCCAGGTGATCCAGGAGCCCCCCGACGTATCCCGCCACGGCCCCCCAGGTCACCCCGATGAGCACTGCGACGCCGGCACCGACAAATCCAACGAGCAGGGAGACACGGGCCCCGAAGATCACGCGACTCAGGAGGTCCCGGCCGTGGACATCGGTCCCAAACCAGTGGTGGAGCCCCGGGGGCTCAAACCGGGCCTCGGAGGTTTGGGCGAATCCGTACGGGGTCACCCAGGGCCAGACCAGCACCAGCGTGGCGAGACAGAGCAGGAAGGCGGCTCCCAGGAGAGCAGGCCGGTTTCGGCGGAACCGGCGCCAGGCGCGTTGGTTCGGGGTCAGCGTCATGCGAATTTCACCCGCGGATCGAGCAGGCTGTAGACGACGTCCACCAGGAGGTTCAGGACCACAAGCAGGCAGGCGTACACCAGGGTGAGGCCCACCAGCATCGGATAGTCGTTGCTCAGGGCGGCATTCACCAGAAACACCCCGATGCCGGGAATCCGGAAGATGCTCTCAACGACAAACGACCCGGTCAGGAGATCGGCCAGAAGGGGCCCGCAGTACGACACCACGGGCAGGATCGCGAGCCGGAGCCCGTGACGCAGGAGCACCGAGCGTTCGCCCAGACCCTTGGCCTTGGCCGTGGTCATGAACCCCTCCCGCATCACCTCGGTCATCCCCTCCCGCATGAGCCGCGAGATCCGGCCGGCGAAGTACAGGCCAAGGGCGATGGTGGGGAGGATCGCGTGCGCCGGGCTCTCCCACAACGCGGCGGGGAGCCAGTGAAGCTCGACCGCGAAGAGCATCACGAGCACCGGGCCGACCACGAGCCCCGGGATGCAAAAGGCGAGGATGGCCACAAACCCGCCAAGATGATCCGCCCACTCGCCCCGGCGTGCCGCGGTATAGAGGCCGAGCGGGATCCCGGTCCCCAGGGCAAAGAGGAACGCCAGCCCGCCGAGGGTCATCGAGACCGGAAGCCCCTGGGCCAGGACATCGTTCACGGTGTGGTTTCGGTACTTGAAGGAGGGACCGAGATCCCCCTTCAGCACCCCCCCGTCACAGAGCCTCCACCCCCCGCGCCCATCCGGCTCGGGAAGCACCCCGAGGTAGCGCAGATACTGACGCCACCGCGGCTCATCCAGATGATACTTTGCCTCGATCGCACGGCGGATCTCGGGGGAGGCCGGAGCCCTCTCCTTGTCGAACGGCCCCCCGGGGGCCATCCGGACGAGCAGGAAGGAGGCAAGGCTGATGACCAGAAGGAGGGGCACAAGCCCCGCCAGGCGGCGTGTCAGATAGTGGCCCATGATCGTGCCAACCCCGGGATCCCCTGGATCACGGACGGGCGGCCCCCTTTCTCCCGATGCAATACATCGGATGCTCGTCGATCATGTTCGGGTAGATCCCGTCGTACTCCTCCGGCCGATAGAGGGTGATCCCCACGTAGAAGAAAAGGGGAAGCACCGGGAGATCCTGCTCCACCAGGATCCGCTCCGCCTCCCGGAGGAGCGCGGCCCTGCGCGCCCGGTCCGTGAGGGCGTTCCCCTGCTTCATCAGCTCGTCGTAGCGCGGGTTTTTCCACCCGGTACGGTTGTTCCCGTTACTGCTCATGAACATGTCGAGGAAGGTATTCGGATCGTTGTAGTCCCCCACCCAGGAGCTGCGGCTGAGGTCGAAGTTCACCCGGCTCTGGTCGGCCAGGAACACTTTCCACTCGGTGTTGTGGAGCTCCATGGTGATCCCCAGCTCCCGCTTCCACATCTCCTGGAGCTCGACCGCCACCTGCTCGTGCTGCCGCGCCGTGTTCGTCAGGTATTCAAAGGGCGGAAATCCCTTCCCACCCGGGTACCCCGCCTCGGCCAGGAGACGGCGGGCCTCGGCCGGATCGTACGGCAGGCCGTCCGGCGGCTCGTAGCCCGCAGTCCCGGGCGGGACGATGGCTGAGGCAACCCGCTCCCCGCCATGCATGATGTGGGTGGTGATCCGCCGCTTGTCGACGGCCATCGCCAGGGCCCTCCGCACCCGCACGTCGTTGAACGGCGGACGGGTGACGTTGAAACGGACGAAATAGGTGGCGAGGTAATTGAAGGTGTGGGTGTAGGGACGCGTGCGAAGGATGTCGACGAGCTCCATCGGGATGAGGGTCTTGTCCCAGATGATGTCGGCTTGGTGGCGCTCGAAGAGGTTGAGGGAGGTCATGGCCGACTCGAGGTGGATCATGTCGATCACCTCGTTCCGGATGTTGGCGGCATCCCAGTGGCGCGGGTTCCGCCGAAGGCGGATCTTGTCGTTCACACGCCAGGCCTCCAGCGTGTAGGGGCCGCTCGTGGGGAGCGGCTTCGCAAGAAGCCATCGATCCCCGTAGCGCTCGATCGTCTTGCGGGGGACCACGGCCAGGGTCCGGAAGGCGCAGAGGTCGAGGAAGAAGGCCGTGGGCTCCACCAACTCGACGCGCAGCCGGTGGGGATCCAGCGCCTCGACACCGAGACGGGAGGGGTCGGAGATCTTGCCCGAGGCGATTTCCTCGCCGTTTCGGACGAAGAAGAGCTGGCCCGCGTAATCCGCCGCGGTCGCGGGATTCACCACCCGCCGCCAGGAGTAAACCACATCCTCGGCGGTGATCGGCTCGCCCGTGGACCAGACCGCATTGGTGCGAAGGTGGAATGTGTACACCCGGCCATCGGGGGAAATCTCCCAACGCTCCGCGATCGCCGGCTGCGGCTCCGCGCTGGAGGGGTCGGTTCGTGTGAGCCCTTCCCAGAGCCCGGCCGCCACCCGTCCGTCGGGCTGGCCGGTGCAGATCGCGGGATCGAGGGTCTCGGGCTCCCCTCCGTTGATGATGACGATGTCGGCGCGGGGCTCGCGCGGGGCGCAGCCTGGAAACCCTATCAGGAGCGCCAGCCCGAGGAGAAGCGGAGCCACGCCCGGCGGGGTGTGGGCACCCGGGCGACGGAGGGACTGGATGGTCAGGCGGATCAAGCGACGACGGCCCGGGCCTCCCATGCCGGGGGTCAGGACCGACGTCATCAAGCCTCGCCGCGGGCTGGGAGGACAAGTGCTAAGTGCATTTTCCTCCCCCCTCTACTGCGGGGGCGGAAGCTCCGACACCCGGAAGAACCCGGCCTCGGGACCCGGGGGAATCGGCTCCAGGGCGGAGCGGGTTCCCGTGGCGGTGACGGGATCCCCCACGGGCTGCCAGTCGGGCGAGTCCAGTCGCGGAGACCATTCCAGCTGATAGTTCGATCCCACACGGCTGGTCCACTGCACACGGATCCGCTCGCCGCGCACGACCGGACGGGAGAGTCGAAAACTCTCATCCATGGGCCCCTTGACCAGTGTGAACCAGTCATCCACCACCCCGGTGTCCCGGAGGAACCGTGCATCCATCCGATGCTCGGCGACATCGATAAGGAGGGAGCCGGCCTGCACCTCGGAGAAAAACATCGCCGGATGGCCCGCCGGATCGACCTGATAGGTCGCCCACCCGGAGCTCCCGGCCACCACATAGACCGCGCCGGCATTCGCCTTCGTCCCGGTGAGGGGCTTTCGGTAGGCCCCCTCCTCCTCCTCCCGGCCACTCCCGGCATCGATGATCATGGAAGGCTCCAAGGTCGTCGAATAGTCGTAATGGCCGTTCAGGAGATAGGAGCGCTCGTAGTTGTGGCTGTGGCCCGAAAGGACGAGGTCAACGCCGTAGCTCTCGAGGATGGGAACCACGTTCTCGCGCATCCAGACCAGGTGAGGGTCGCTGCCAAAGGAGTCGTCGGAATCATGCGATCCCTTGGAGTAGGGAGGGGAATGCCAGAAGGCGATCAACCACTCGTTGGTGTTCGCGGCCAGGTCCGCCTGGAGCCACTGCAGCATCTCGGCCGGGTGGAGATCGATGAGGAGCTCCGAGTCGAGCGAGACAAAGTGGATGTTTCCGCGGTCGAACGAGTAGTAGTTCTCGGTCCCCGAGGGGACCCCCCCGGCCTCACCCCGCGTTGGTAGGGAGAAAATCTTGAAGTAGGGAAAAACCCCATCCTTCGGGGAGGAGTAGAGCTCATGGTTCCCAAGGGTGGACCAGAGGCAGGTGTTTGGAAGAATCGAGGAGTAGATGTTAAAGAACTGGGTCTGATACTCCTGATCGGTACCGCTCAGGTAGGCGTTGTCGCCAAGCGCCAACCAGACATCGGCCGGATGCCCGGCGGTATGGGCAAGGTAGGCGTCACGGACTTGAATCTGGCGCGGGTTGCCGAACCGCTCCAACCCGACAGTGCCCGAGTCCCCCATCGCCCAGATGCGGGTCGGCACCGGGGCACCCGGAGGAGGGAGGGTCGAGAAGTGGTAATCCTCTCCCTCGACCAGCGACTCCACGAGCGAGCCGACAGAATAGTAATACCGGGTCGAGGGGCTCAATCCGGTGAGGAGAACGATATGTTCGGTGACCGGCTCCACGTTCCCGGCGACCTGGTAAAGGAACTCCGGGGTGGCGCCGAAAAAGACCACGCTGGGCGCCGGAGCTTCCGTACGCCAACGAAGGGTGATGCCCCCGGGCGTGGCATTCTGAAGATAGGGCCCCCGGACCAACGCCCCCAGGCACCCTTCCCCTCCAACACCCCCCGCCCCCCAAGCCGCGAGCAAGGCCCAAAGCCAGAACCAACGTCTGGAGAACGACCTGCGTGGGGATGAATGGGAGCTACCTGGAAACATCAAAAAAGCGTGGGGCCTGGAAACCCAAGACCTATATACCGCCATTCGGGGCAAGTCAAACGGTCGCAACAAGCAGCGGAAGGCCGTTGAGCTCGAGTAGCGACGGGAGAGGCAGGGGTGGGCAACGCGCCGCCAAGGGCCTCGAACGCCGGGGGCGGGGGTGCGACCGCCGGCGGCTACGGCGTGCCGTTGAGGGCCGTGGAGAGACGCTCAACCTGTTCCAACGAATCCTGCGCCGGCACCAGGGGCCACCGCTGCACGGTACCCGCGTTCCCCACCACCACGAACTCCTTCGAATCCAGACGAAACGCCATCGAGGCAATGCCCCCTGGGACCTCCTGCGGTGCCATCAGCGCGTTGCCCGTCTCCGCATCCCAAAGCTGGACACGCCCCAGCGAACTCCCGGTGGCCAGAATCCTGGCGTCGGGACTGAACAGCAGCCGCCGCACCGTGGCGGTGTGAACCATCGGCCCCGTCCGTGGACGGCTGGTGCGCACATCCCAGATCCTTGCCGTGCCATCCTCGGAGCCCGTGGCAAGACGGTCCCCGGAGGGCGTGAACCCGCAGACCGGCACCCCGTCCTCATGGGACATCGGCCCGCCAACGGGCTGGTGCGTCGCCGCCGACCAGAGCTGCGCCTGCCCCGCCTCGAAGCCGTCGCGCACCACGCAGGTCGCCACCCGGAGGCCGTCGGGGCTGAAGTGGGCCCTGCCCGCATCCGCCCCCAGGAGGATCGCAGGACCGACCTCGCGCCCGGAGGCGATGTCCCAGAACCGCACCACGCCCGCCTCCGTGCTGGAGAGCAACTGGAGCCCGTCCGGGCTGAACTCCGCGTGGTTGAGCTTGCGGTCGTTGGGGAGCTCGATCCGCCGCACCCCGGGGGTTCCCAGCTCACGGATGCTAAGGGTCGGTGACCCGCCCGCCTTGGGAAGCGAGCCGGTGACAATGCGCGCCCCGGTGAGATCGAACGCGAGGATTTCGTAGCTCATCCCCGGCTGGTGCTCGGTGAGGCGGAGAGCGCCGGTGCGGGCATCCCAGATAAAGATATCGCCGGCCCGCGTCACGGTTGCGATCGTCTCGCCGGAAGGGGAAAACGATCCGTAGGCCGTGGGGTGCCCCTGGCGGAGCTCGAGCAGCGGGCCGCGGGGCTGCCCTGCATCCCGCACCCGGAGGACGCCGTCACCCGGGTCCCACGCCACCCGGGCGCCGTCCGTGCTTTGGAACGCGACCGCCACCGGCCCCGACGGCTGGAGCGGGACGGCGGGAGCGCCAGGTGCGGGCGACCAGACGCGGACGCGGCCGTCCATGCATGCGGTGGCGATCCGGTCTCCCGAGGGTGCGGAGGCCACATCCACCACGTACCGCCCATGGGGCAGCATGGGGCCTGCAGCCTGCCCGGTCCGCGCATCCCAGACCCGCGCCATCCCGTCGAAGCTGCCGCTGATGATCCGTTCCCCGCGGGGATCCCACTTTGCGACCGGCACCCCGACCGCGGAGAGGGTCATGTGGGATTCGGGCACGCCGGTCAGCGCGTTCCATACAATGACCGAGTGGTCAAAGGAGAGGCTGAGAAGTCGGTCGCCAGCAGGGGAGAAGACCGCCTCGGCGATGCGTACGGAGGATTTGTGGCGGAGCGGCGGGAGGAGCTCGCGTCCGGTGCGGGGATCCCAGACGGCCACCGCAGCGTCCGCGCCGGCGGAGGCCACGCTGCGTCCGTCCGGGGAGAACAACGCATAGAAGGCACCGCCCGGATGCTCATGCACCCCGAGCAATCGGGCCCCGCCCGGCTCAAGGGACCACACCCGCACGGGCCCCGCCGCCGACGCGGCCACCACCAGGCGGCCGTCCGGGCTGAACGCCGCATGCTTGTAGGCGGAGCTGGGATCGGGGGAAGGCATCGCCGGGCCGCCAGTCGCGGCATCCCAGATCCAGACCCCCGTCTCTCCCACCGTGATCACTCGGCCGCCGTCGGGGCTGAACGACGCCGCAGGGGTCAGGGTCTCGTCGTAATGGGTGACCCGGATCGACCAGGCCGCACCGGCGACCGGGGTGCCGTCGGCCCGGTTCCAGAGCCGCGCAAACCCGTCCCGGCAGAGCGTCAGGATCCGGCGGGCATCGGGACTGAAGAGGGCCTGGTTCACGGGCTGGGCGTGAGTCAGGACCACCGCGGCGGACGTGGCGTCGGGTTCCAGCGTCCACAGGCGCGCGGTGCCATCGGAGCTTGCCGACAGGAGCCCCCGTCCGTCGGGGCTGAACGCCACGCTGTTGACGGCATCCTGGTGGGTGAGCACCCGCTCCAGGCGCGGGAGCTCGGGGAGCGTAAGCCCAAGCCGGATGCGGTGCATCGATTCCCGGGCGGGATTGGAGGCCTCCATGCGGATCGCGGCGATCTGGGAGGGAAGCGATCCGGCGGGGTTGCCGGCATCCAGCAGGCGGTTCGCCGCATCGACGCCCGACTGGACCAGCTCCAGGCGCTGCCGCTCGGAGGCGGCGCGCAGGTTGCGGTTCACCCTCCACGATCCGACGATGATCACCAGAAGGCAGAGGGCGAGCAGCCCCGTCAGGCCGGCGATGAGCGGCCGCCGGCGGGCCCACTTCACCGAACGCTCGGCCCAGCCGGAGGCCCGCGCCTCGATGGGCTGTCCCGAGAGCCACCGGTCGAGGTCCCGGGCAAGCTCGGCGCAGGAGGCATACCGGGCCCCGGGCTCGCGGGCCATGGCCTTGAGGCAGATCGTCTCGAGATCGCGGTCGACGGGCCCGGCCACCAGGGACGGCAGGTCCGGGTCGGTGTCCGTCACCAGCCGCAACACCTGCAGCGGGGTGTTTCCCCGGAACGGGGCCCGGCCCGTGAGCATTTCGTAGAAGACGGCCCCCAGGCCGTAGACATCGCTGGCAACCGTGGCCTCCGCAGCCCCCCCACGGGCAACTTCCGGCGCCACATAGGCCGGGGTGCCGAGGGAGGTGTGGGAACGGGTGACACGGGATTCGTCGTCCTCGAGCCGGGCCAGCCCGAAGTCGGTGAGATAAGGCTCGCCCGCGGCGTCGAGCAGGACGTTCTCCGGCTTGAGGTCGCGATGAAGGATGCCGCGCTCGTGGGCGTGCTGGACCGCGAGCGCGAGCTTCCGGAGCAGGATGACGCATTCCCGGTGGCGGCCCGCGGCGACGGAGACAGGAGGGTCCGCAGGATGGGACTGGATCCAACGCGCCAGCGATCCCCCCTCCATCAGCCGCATGGCGATGTACCAAACCCCGCCATCCTCCCCAAAGGCGTAGACGGGGACGATGTGCGGGTGGATCAGCGAGGAGGCGGCCCGGGCCTCGTTGTGGAAGCGGACCAGGAAGTCGGGCCTGGCCGCCTCGCCCCCCCGGAGCAGCTTGAGCGCCACGATGCGGCCCAGCGGTGCCTCGCGCGCCCGGTGCACGATGCCCATTCCCCCGCGGGCGATCTCCTCCAGGAGGGTGAAGGGGCCGATCCGCACCGGGGGTGCCGCAGGGTCCGGAGGCCCGGCAGGGGGTGGAGCGGCCAGGGCGCCGAGCATGAGGCAGCGCGGACAAAGCCCCTCCGCGATGCCGGGGCGCAGCGGACTGCCGCAAGTCTGGCAGTGGGTGGAGCTCATCCGGGGGGGGTTCACGGGACAGCAGGGTCAGCTCCCGAGCACGGCTGCAAGGTACCGGATCTCGGCGGGCACGTCCGCGGGATCGTCGACGGTCTCGGCGATCTCCTCGCGGACGAGCTCCGCGTAGCGGGTGCGCAGCCGATGCACCCCGGACTTAACCGCGGACTCCGTGATACCGAGCCGCTCCGCGGCCCCGGCGTAGGAGCATTCGCCCGCATCGCCGGTGAGGAACCGCTTGAGTTCCTCATACCGTTCCGAGCGCCCTCCCCCTTCGTACTCGCTGCGCAGGCGCGAGAGCACCCGGTTGAGCAGGCTTTCCGCCCATGGGCGGTCAAACACCTCCTCCGCGGTGCCGGCGGTGGCGGGCTCTCCCATCCACGCCGCCCCCTCCTCGCAGGCGTCGAGGGAGAGCAACCCCCCGCCGCCCCCCCGCTTCAGCGCGCTGTTGCGATCCCGCTCATGGGAGAGAAAACGGGTGACGGCGGTGAGGAGGAAAGTGCGGAAGCGGCCTTTTTCCATGTCCGCGGCCTTCAGCCATCGTTTCTCGAGGAGTTGCGCAAAAAAACCCTGCGTCAGATCCTTGGCATCCTCCGGTGAATGGCCGCGGCGGGCGACGAACGCGCAGACGGCGGGCCAGTAAGTGCGGCAAAGCCTTTCCAGCGCAGCTTGGCAGTCGAGATCCGTGGAGTTGGCGGCACGGATCACCAGCGACCAGTGCGTTGTTCGGAACTGCGCCTGGCCGGCGGCGATTGGGTTTGTGCCTGCGGGGTCCACGGGACACCGCATACATAGCACAAAAACCCCCTTCGCACACAACAACTCGCTCGCCCCCTCGACCAGGGGATGGCCGAGGGGGCTCAGGGGGTGCCGAGCCGATAGAATCTCGCTGCCGGGCCGGGACCCAGCAGGATGAACCGCACCGAACCATCGTCGTTGACCGCATCCAGGGAGGCCGTCCAGTCGGGAACCGCGAGCCGCGTGGCGACCTGGAGCACGTAGCCCGGGAACGCGGAGGGCCAGGAGACCCGCACCGTACCGTCGTCCGAGATCTCAATTTCCAGTCGAGGGGCATCGTCCGGCGGAGGGACAACCACCGATCCGAAACCGCCACCCAGGCTGAACACGCCGCCCCCCATGGAGACCGCAGGGCCGGGACGAGGATCCCCGGCCCCCAGCGCCAGCCCGCCCCCCGCCGCACTCACCCCCGGGGTCACGGGGATTTGGGACCAATCGAGGCTCAAGCCCTGCCCGGGGCTGGAGACGGCGCCGGCCGCCATCAGGAGCGTCGTGCACAGAGCGCGGCGCAGGGTCCAACCGGTGCATTCACCAAGGGGATTCAGCATATGTTCGCCTTTGCAAAGCGGATGGAGTAGAGCCGCGCTCATGGGGTCAACCGCGCCACGCCGGGCTCGGGATAAAGGCCAAAAGGGCTGCCAACCCCCCTCACGAAACGACCCGGCTTGTCCAGCCTCCCGAAACCGGCGTAATTGCCGGACGAGAAAAAGACCGTTCCCCCGGGGCAGGCAGCCAGGTACGCGAGGTAGGCAAGGCCTGGCGGCCAGGGGTTGAACTGGCCGCCGCCGGCTCCGATCGCGGGGGCGTTGACGGAGACCCACTCTTCGAGCCGCCCGGCAGACTCCGTCAGGGGGAATGTCCCGGTTCCACGGGGGGCTACGGACTGCCCCGGGGAGGCGGTGTAAATCCTGCCGCACGCCCCAAACCAGCGTGCACTGCGGATGGTGACCGACGCGAACTGCCAGTCCGACCCCAACCCGCTTCCATCGTTGAACACGGCAAGGGACGACAACACAGGACCCAGATCCCCGCTGGGAATCGTGACACAATCGGTGTGCCCGGACTCCATCCGGCTGGCGGGGATGTCGTAGCCCGTCGCGACGTGCGCGCTGGTATCCACACGCGCAACCGCACTGCTGGAAGAGGAGGAGAGGGAGAAGCTCAGTGTCGCATCCGTCCCGGCCCCCACGCCGGTGCCGGTGGTCACCTCGAGAGCGTAGGCTGCCGGCGGGCCGGCGGTGAAGGGGTTCATCGCTGGGGTGGCAATCACGACGTCGGTCCGGGCGAGGACTTTCAGCAGCAGCGTGGGGAGGTCCTCCTCCTTGCAAATGATGCCGTCAACGCCGGCGTCGATGTAGTAATCCATGTCGTCGGCGGGGATCAGGTAGGCATAGGGGATGAGCTGAAGGTCGTTGTACGCAGCCCTATGCCAGACGGCGCGGTCGATGCGCCGGGGGAGCGAGGGTGCGTACAGAGCCCCCGGGCCGGCGCTGCTGCCCGCCCCGTAAGCCACATTGCCCGTGAACCCCAGACTGGAGCGGAAGTAGGTGACCACGTCGTCCACGTTCGGTTCGCCGTCGATCATGAGGGCCTCGTTGGACCGAAGGACCGCATGCGGATCGGGCGAGGCCTGGTTGAAGGCGGAAAACAGCCTCCTACCCGAGGCGATGTCGGGGGCGCTCAGAACAATGTTCAGCGGTGTTGGCAGCCCGTCGTTCAGGTAGGTCCGGACGGCGTTCAGGATGTTGGTGCCGTTGCCGTCGACATCCGCCGGCGTCTTGCAATCGAACACCACCAGGGCCAGGCCGGCGTAGGCCGGGTTGGAGCCGACGTCGCCCCGCTGCGCGGCGAGCACGTTCGAGTGGAGATCCTTGAGCCAGTCGAGCAGGTAGGTGACCCCCGAGCACACGCAGCCCGGGACGTCGGTGTCGCAGGTGACCAGATTGCGGCTGTCGGTGGGATCCCCCGAGCAGATGTCGGAGGCGAGGACGCTCACGTCCGGCTCGAGGGCATTGGCGCCGCGGTTGAGGTCGTCGTGGACGAGCTGGACGGTGTTCGGGTTGTGCCCGAAGATGTAGAACGGACGCCTCGGGGCACCGTTCAGCGGCTGGCTGGCCTGAAGGGCAAGGCCGGAGAGCAGGACCGCGATCAGCACGACCCCGGGGGTGCGGCCCCGAGGTCTGGCCGCACCTGGGATCGTGGCGAGAGTGGGATGGGGAGATGAGTTCATGCTGGAGGGGGTGTGGAGCGTCATCCCAGGATCAGGGCCGCGGCCCCTTGGCGGCCGGCACGGGTGCCATGCCGAGCGCGCGCTCGATGGCGGCGAGACGTCCGGCCAGCGCCTCATTCTCCGCCTTGAGCGCGCCGAGCTCCGCCTCCTTCTCCGCCAGGCGCTCCTCGAGCTTCCCATTCAACCCTTGGATCGCAGCCAGGGCGACCCCGTCGGCGTCGACCGTCGTGATGTGCCGCTCGTCCCGGCCCACCGCGAACGCGGCCCTGAAGTCCTGGGCCATCGGTCCGATGTGCCGGACATCGGCCTGGGACTTGTACTGCCACTCGGTGATGGGCAGCCGGGCCAGCTTGTCGAGCACCTCACGGGCGTCCACGGGCTTGAACCCCTCCTTGGCGTTCCGGTCGCTGGTGATGTTCAACGCCGTGCAGGTGACTTCTCCGCTGGCCCGGAGCCCCGGGCAATCCACCACCCCGTTGGTGGAGGCGAGGGTATCGGTGGTCACCACGCCGGCGATCAGCTCACCCCGGACCCGCACATGGGTGGCGCCGGCACCGGACCCGCCGATGAACAGGTCACCGGTGGTGAAGGTGCCGATGGACCAGGTGGTGTTGTTCACCGGGTTTCCAAGCACCAAGGCGGCGGTGCCGGGGAAGCGTGCGGCGGCGGCATCCCCCTGGATGGCGAGCACCCGCGAGGCATAGTTGCGGTAGTCATCCCCCGTGCCGATGCCGACGCTGCCGGTGGTGGTCAGGGTGAGAAGACGCCGGGGCCCCAGGGTGAGCGGCTGGACGGTGTCGCCATCGGTGCCGACGGTGTCGATCCAGGAGCCGCCGATGCTGGGGGAGAGGCGGATGACGCTGGTGTTCCGGTCCGGGGCCAGGTGATGACTGTCAGCGATCCAGAGCTGGCGGTTATCGGAACGGTTCACGCCCAGGAGCATCGAAATTCCGTCCGCGGAGGAGGATCCAGCGCCGTAGAATTCCTGACCCGACAGGCGGAGACGCTCGGAGTACTGAATGGGGCTCTCGATCTGAAGCCGTGCCTGGGGGGCGGGGGTGCCGACGCCGAGGTTGCCGGCGTTTGACAGACGCATGCCCTCGACGCGGGAGGTGGTGCCGTTCGGCGTCGTCTCGAAGTAGATCTCGGTGCCGTTTGCCGAACTGGACCAGTCCTCGCTGGCACTCATGAGCATCACGGCCCGGGATGCGGAGAAGCCCGCCCCCATGTATCCCCGCGCCCCGAACAGCGCCAGATCAGTGCCGCCCGTCACGGCGGATTCGGCACCCGGGGCGCCCCCGGCGCTCCGGCCGACAAACTGAACGATCGATCCATGGGCCGTGCCGATGATCGACGCGGTGCTGTCGCTGAACACATCCAGATTCCCCACGGGCTGGGTGGTCCCGATGGCAAGCCGGCCGCTCAGGATGCTCTGGTCGCCCGAAAAGCTGTTGCCCCCCGCCAGCCGCGCCACGCCGGTGAGCGCGGAGCCGTTCCCGCTGAAGCTGCCGTTGAGCGAGATGCCCGTTGCCCCGTTGGTCACCAGCACCGGGGGGAGCTGGCCCAGGGCGACCTTCCCCGTGAGGTTGGCGGCGTTGAGGCTCGTTGCCACCCCGGCCACCGGGGCGTAGAGGGCGTACGGTACCGCGCTGACCGCCTGGCGGGGGGCCAGGGTGGTGAGCGCCCCGTTCCCGTTGGTCCGAGCAGCGATCTCCAGCCAGCGGTCGGCACCGTTGAAGGCACCCGGCCCGAAGTCGAGCACGGCTGTGAAGAACCCGTTGCTCACGCTCGTCGCGGAGCGAGTGACCGGCCCCGCGATGAGCGTGCCCGCCGTCGACGCGCCGAAAAGCCGGAACTCGAGGTCATACCGGCCCGTGGCAGGCGAGGAGCCCTGGTTGAGGTGCCCCTGATAGGTGAAGGCCGTGCCCTGGGCGGACACCTCCGCAGGCAGGCTGGCGAGCGCGAGGACGAGGCCGCCAAGGAGCGCACGAAACGAATGGTGCACGGGGCGGAGGCGCGGGGTCCAAAACCGGCGAGAGGATTGAAACAGGCTGCGGATGGGGTGGTCGTTCATGAACGGAAGGGGCTGGCACCCGCCGCACCGTGCAGGGGCATTCCGCACGCACGGCAGGGCCGGAGAGCCGGAGCCGATTCGGAATGGAGGCAGGCACGAGGGTGCATTTCACGAACTTCTTACGAATCCGCGGCTCGGAGTTTCGCAGGAAGGTGCACTTTTTTTGCCCGCGGGGAGCTCAGCAAGGTCCGGCTGCTCCTTTTTCCGCCAGAAGGAGGGCGATTCTCACAAGAACCCCCCGGATCGCCCGGAAGGTGTCTCCCCGGAGGAACCTGGAATCTTCCGACCCGAGGGCGGCCGTCTCAGCAGCCCCCCCCCGGGGGGGGTGGAGGGGGTGGGGCGGGGCCTATTCCTCAATTGGCGCGCGGCCGGCGAAACCGGTATCGAGATCGTGCCAATGCTCAATGTCCGGCTCCCCCCGCTCCCAGCAGAGGAAGACTTCGCGGCCGGCCATGAACGCGGGAAAATCGACGAGGCCGCGATCCAGGTCCTTGATGAGGATCTCGCGGCGGGAAAACTCCGCAAGCCCCCCCTTGAACTCGAGGTAGGCGGAGAGATAGCGGACCACGAGTCCGCCGCCGAGGTCAGCCCCGCCCTCAAGGAGCGACTCAACCCTGGGGACGGATCGCTCGAGCTCCTTCTTCGAGGCCTCCAGCCGGACCAGCCACTCCTCCACCTGGGGAAGCAGCTGGCGCGCCTCCTCCCGGGTGTAGTGATGCTGGAACCGGGTGTTCACCGCTTGTCCGCCGGGGGCTGCCCGGCGGTGCCGATCGCTCCGTCGAGCTTCCGTTGGATTTCGGGGTTGGGCTCCACCTTGAGCGACTTCCTCCACGCCTCCACGGCGGCATCCACATGCCCCAGGGCCTTGTGGATGTCCCCCGCGTGGTCGTACAGGGTGGCGTCGGGATCCTCCGAATGCTCGATCGCCTTCTCCATGTAGCCGAGGGCATCCCGGGATTTCCCCAGCCGGAACAGGGCCCAGGCGAGGCTGTCGAGAAAGGCGCTGTTCTTCGGCTCCAGCTTCACCGCCCGCTCGATGAACGTGCGGGCCTCCTCGAGGTTGACCCCCCGCTCGACCCACATGTAGCCGAGGTAATTGAGAGCCTCGCCGAAGTCAGGCATCAGCTCGATCGCCTTGCGGAAATACCCCTCCGCGGCGGCGAATCCCTTGTTCCGCTCATGGGCGGCCCCCAGCTGGAAGAAGAAAAGCGGCGTCAGACGGTTGGTCTCACGCGACCGGGCGATCACCTCAGCGGCGGTGAAACGGCTCACCGCGTTGGAGTATTCCTTGAGGCGGGCGTAGGCGACGCCCGAGAAGAACTCGGTCTGGAAGGTTTCGGAAAACCGGGCCCGCGCATCCTGCAACGTCTCGAGGGCACTCCGGGGTTTGCCGACATTGACCTGCGCCACGGCGAGGTCGTAGTACGCAGGCTCGAACTGGGGGGACAGGACGACCGCCTTGCGAAGATAATCCTCGGCCTCCTTCGGCTTCTGGTCCTGAAGGGCCAGGCTGCCAAGGATCAGGTAGGCCTGGGGATACTTGCTCGGCTCCTCGCGGATCAGCGCCTCCATCTGCTCGATCGCCCGCTTGGAATCCTTCGACTGGAGGAAAAGGTCGGCCAGCCGCTCCCGCAGCGGGGTCGATTGGGGGTAGCGCTCCACCAGCTTGAGATAGAGGTCGATGGCCTTGGCATTCTGCCCGATGACCAGAAAAGCGTCCGCCGCCCGTTGCTGCAGCGAGCTGGCCGTTCCCGGGACCTTGAGGAACTGGTCGAGGAGCTCCCCTGCCCGCTTGCGGGAGAGCTGGACAAGGTCGGGCTTCGCCTCGGGGAAGCCGAGCCAGAGCTCGGCGAGCTCGACGAGGAATTGGGCCGACGGCTTCGGGACCCGCATCGCCTGCTCGAGCACCTTGACCGCTTCCTCGGGCTGGTTTTGCTGGGCGTGGAGATGCGCCAGATTGTGGTATCCGAGAAGCAGGGACGGGGAGCGCTTGATCGACTCCTGGTTCATCGCGATCGCATCCTGATTGCGACCGATGGAGGCGTAAATCGAGGCCAGGAACGCGCACAGAGCCCCCGACCCTCCCCGCTTGACCGAATCCTCCAGGACCGAGACGGCCTTCTCAGGGTGCTTGGCGATCAGGTGACGGCGGGCGATGTCGAGGACCAGCGCATCCTGCCCCGGCTGGGACCGGACCGCCTTTTCGAACTCCTCCAGCGCCTGATCATCCTCGTCCCGCAGATCGTGCAGGAACCCCGCGGCGAAACGGGCATACCCCTCCGCCCTCAACTCCTCGGCCGCCGCCTGCGCCTTCGCGGCCTTCGAGTCGGGCGCGTTGGTGCGACTCCCCCCTGCCTCGACGACCGGTCGGGGTCGGGGATGGGAGGTGCCACAGCCCGCCAGCAGAAAGAGAATAGCCACCCCTGCCACGATGCCGGTGAGACACCGTGTGGCGGCGGATGGCTTGGTCTGCATGGGCGGCGAGGCGCCCCCGGCTCCAGACCGAATCCCGGGGGCGCCCAAATGCGAAGCGGAGTACGGGCGCGCTTACTTCTGCCAGGTACGCTTCTTGTGCCGATTGGCGCGAAGCTTCTTCCGGCGCTTATGTTTGTTGATCTTGGCCTTCCGGCGTTTCTTCAATGAACCCATAAGTTATGCGTGCTCAGTAAACCACTTTGTTGAGAGGATATTCAATGATTCCTTCTGCCCCGGCTGCCTTGAGCTTCGGAATCAGCTCCCGGACCACATGCTCATCGATGATGGTCTCGACGGCAACCCACCCCGCCTGGCTGAGACCAGAAATGGTGGGATTACGGAGTGCGGGAAGATTCTTCAGAAGAGAGTCTAGGTTCTTCTGGGAAATGTTCATCTTGAGGCCCACCTTGGCCTCGGCCTCAAGCGCCCCCTTCAGAAGGAGGGCGAGGGTCTCGATTTTCTCGCGCTTCCAGCGGTCCTTCCAGGCGGCGTGATTGACGATGAGCCGCGGGGTGGAGACCAGGAGCGTGTCAACGATCCGGAGCTTGTTGGCCCGGAGCGACGACCCGGTCTCGGTGATCTCGACAATCGCGTCCACAAGCTCGTGGGCCTTGACCTCGGTCGCCCCCCAGGAAAACTCAACGTCCGCCTTGACCCCGTGCTTTTTGAGGTATTTGCGCGTGAGGTTCACGACTTCGGTCGCGATCCGCTTTCCCTTGAGATCCTTGACGGTCTTGACCGGGGAGGACTCAGGGACGGCCAACACCCAGCGGGCGGGCTGCCGGGTGGCCTTGCTGAACAGAAATTCACCCACCTCATGGATGTCGGAGTCGTTCTCCTGCACCCAGTCATGTCCCGTGATCCCGCAGTCGAGGTAGCCCAACTCGACATAACGGCTGATCTCCTGAGCGCGAATGAGACGAATCTCCAGCTGCTCGTCGTCCACGTAGGGGACGTACGAGCGGCTGCTCACCTGGATGTTCCAGCCCGCCTTCCCCATCTTCTCGATGGTGGCGTCCTGCAAACTTCCCTTCGGAAGCCCAAACCTCAGTTTGGTGTCACTCTTCATCGTGTAATTCTCGTAAACGCTTCTGGACCACGACACACGAACCGCCTGTAAAGGGCGGTTTTGCCCGCGTGGAACGGTTGATGTGCCATGTTCAGGGCTGCAAGGCGATGTTTTTCTTCGGGATGTTTAAGGTCGTTCACCCCCCTCCCCCCCCTCCGGCAATCCTCCCAAGCCCC
>DMJJ01000108.1 GCA_003452185.1 Verrucomicrobiales bacterium
GCTCCCGGTCACCGCGCACAGGCGTGCGATGTTTCCCGTGTTCGGAGCGATCTCCGGCTCAAGCAGGACGACGTTCATTCATCCCCCTCGCCGGTTCCCGCCGGCGCCGCCTGCCGGGAGGTTCCACGCCGGTACATCACCCTCCAGAGGACCAGCCCGCAGGCCGGAGCCGACATTCCCGCCGCACGGCGATCCTTTGCCGCGAGCATCCCCCTCACCTCCTCCGGGGAGAACCGCCCCCGCCCCACCTGCACCAGGGTCCCCACGATCCCCCGGCACATCTTGTAGAGGAACCCATCCCCCTCGATCCGGAAACTGAGGAGCGAACCGCTCCTCCGGATGTCGACGCGGTGCAATCGCCTGACCGTGTCGGCGATGAAGTAGTTATGCGTGGCGGCGAAGGACCGGAAGTCATGCCGGCCGACGATCACCCGGGCGGCCGCGCGCATCCGGGCCAGGTCCAGGGGCTGTGGGACATGCCAGGCCTGATGGCGCAGGAGCGGATCCATCGCGAAGTGATTCCAGACCGCGTACCGATACTCCTTTCCCGACGCAAGGAACCGGGCATGGAACGAGGCCGGCACCTTCCGGGCCTCCACGACGCGGATGTCCTCCGGCAGCCGGGCATTGAGCGCCAGGCAGACCTTCCGCACCGGAATCCGGAACCGCTCCCGGGGAATCTCGACGTGCGCCACCATCCCCCGGGCATGCACTCCAGCGTCCGTGCGGCTCGAGGAATGCAGGCGGTGCTCCCCCTGGAAGAGTTCCGCGATCCCCTTCTCGACCAACTCCTGGATCCCGGTGCCGGAGTCCTGCACCTGCCACCCGGCGTAGTTCGTACCATCGAACGCGATGGTGAGCTTCAATTTGATCGCGTCGGGGCTCACTGGGGTTGCACGTCCAGGAAGCTCTGAAGAAGGACGGCCGCAGCCATCGAGTCGACCTTCTCCTTGCGCTTGTCCCGCCTCACGTTGGCCTCCAGGAGCACGCGGTTGGCCTGGGCCGAGGTGAGCCTCTCATCCCAGAGGCGGACGGGAACCGGGATCGTCGACTTCAGGAGCGCCACGAACTCCCGCACCTTCTCGGCGGCAGGGCCGTAGGAGCCATCCATGTTCCGAGGCATCCCGACGAGGATCAGCTCCACCTCCTTCTCGCGCACGATCACTCCAAGCCGCGAGAGGGCCTCCTCGACCGGCTCCGCAGGGATGAACTCCATCGGCAGGGCGATCATTTTCAGCTCGTCGCTGACGGCGATTCCGATCCGCTTCGTCCCGTGATCGAGTCCAAGGATTCGCATAGGAGGGTGAAATCCGCCGCCTCAAAGGGTCTTCAGGACGCGGGAGGCCGCCGCCACCGTGGCATCGATCTCCTCCGGGGTGTGGGCCAGGGAGATGAAGCCGGCCTCGAACTGCGACGGTGCGAGGTACACGCCCTGGGCCAGCATCCCATGGAAGAATTTGGCGAACCGCTCCCGGTTGCTTCGCATCGCGTCCGCCAGGTTGTGAACGGGCTGGTCAGTGAAGTAACCACACCACATCGATCCGATCCGCTTGAACTCGACAGGGATCCCGGCCGCGGCGGCGGCCTTGCGCATCCCGGCCTCAAGCTGGGCCCCCCGCTCCTCCAGCTGCCGGTAGCCGTCGACCGACTCGAGTTCCTCGAGGGCCGCGAGCCCCGCGGCCATCGCCAGGGGATTCCCGCTCAGGGTTCCCGCCTGGTACACCGGGCCCACGGGCGCAAGGCAGTCCATGATATCGGCCCGTCCGCCGAAGGCCCCCACGGGAAGCCCGCCTCCGATGATTTTGCCGAAGCAGGAGAGATCGGGCGTGATTCCGAATCGCCCCTGGGCTCCGGCCAGCCCGAGCCGGAACCCGGTCATCACCTCGTCCAGGATGAGCACGGTGCCGTTCTCGGCCGTCAGCGACCGGAGCAGCTCCAGGTAGCCGGGCTTCGGAAGATAGAGCCCTGCGTTTGCCGGGACCGGCTCCACGATCACCGCGGCGATTTCCCCCGGATTGGCCGCGAAGGCGGCCTTCAGTGCCTCCGGATCGTTGAACGGAAGCACCACGGTCAGCTGCGAGAAGGCGGCCGGCACCCCGGCGCTGTCGGGCGAACCGAAGGTCAGCGCCCCGGAGCCCGCTTTCACCAGAAGCGAGTCGACGTGCCCGTGGTAGCAGCCGTCGAACTTGATGATCTTGTCCCGGCGGGTGAATCCCCGCGCGAGGCGGATTGCGGACATCGTTGCCTCCGTGCCCGAGTTGCACATCCGGACCTTCGTCACCGAGGGGACGGCACGGCAGATCCACTGCGCCATCCGGACCTCGAGAGGATTCGGGATCCCGAAGCTGGTCCCGAGGAGGGCGGTCTCCTGCACCGCCTTCACGATCCTGGGGTGGGCATGCCCGAGGATCGCCGGCCCCCACGTGCCGACATAATCAATGAGCTCGTTGCCATCCACGTCCCAGACCCGGGCGCCGGAGGCCTTCTGCACGAAAAAGGGCTGCCCCCCCACCGCGCGAAACGCGCGCACCGGGCTGTTCACCCCGCCGGGGATGTGACGGAGCGCTTCGGCAAAAAGGGACTGGGATCGGGCTGGAGCATTCATCCCCCCAACTCTGAGTCGCACCCCTCCGGTCGATCAAGGGACAATTTACCGGGGGTGACACGCCGGCTTCACAACCGGGGGGGGAATCTGGTAGCAATCCGGCATGCACCTGCTCAACCGACGAGGGTTCCTCAAACAAGCCGCGGTCGCCGGCCTCGCCGCCGGCCCGCTGGCCTCCCGTTCGCTCGAGGCTGCCCCGGCCGCCAAGGCGGGACAGAAGCGGGTCGACCCCGTGGTCGGCTCCCAGCTCTACGGTTGGGGACAGTATTACGAGCGGGAAGGGAAGGATCTCTGGGCCCACCTCGACGAGGCTCTCTCCGCCCTGCGGGACGCCGGCTTCCACTACGCCGAGGGGCCCCTCGATGCGGCCAAACCCGAGAACAACGCCCGCTTCGCCGAACGGCTCCGCTCCAAGGGGCTCCGCCCGGTGAGCCTTTACACCGGCGGGGCGTTCCACGTCGACAGGGAAGCCGCCAAAACAACCGCCCGGCTGATCGAGGCGGCCCGGATCTGCCGCGACGCGGGATTCTCCGTCATCGTCTGCAACCCCGACCCGATCGGGCGCGACAAGTCAGACGCCGAGCTCCAGACCCAGGCCGATGCCCTTCGGGACCTCGGACGCGAGATCACCAACCTGGGGCTCCGCCTCGGCATCCACCACCACACGCCCGAAATGCGCCAGGGGGCACGGGAGTTCCACTCGAACTTTCAGCGGACCAAGGCGGGCGAGGTCGACTTCTGCTTCGATGTCCACTGGGTCTACCGCGGAGGGCTCCCCCCGCTCAAGGCCCTTGAACAGTACCACGATCGCGTGGTCTCCTGGCACCTTCGCCAGAGTCGCGACCAAATCTGGTGGGAAGACCTCGACACGGGAGATGTCGACTACACGGCCATCGCGGCCCAGGTGCGCAAACACCACCTCCCCCGGCGGTTCGCGGTCGAGCTTGCCCTTGAGCAGGGAACCCGCATCACCCGCACCGTGGTCGAAAACCACCGGCGAAGCCGCGAGTTCATCCGGAAGGTCTTCGGCGTCTGAGGCCCGGGCCCGTTCCTGGCTTCAGCCCCGGGGATCCTTGCCCTTGTCCCCCGACCTGCTAGCGTCGGCTCGTGCCGAAGGGATCCATCATCGGTCTCGACACCGAGACCCATCTCCGGGCCGTCCGTGAACTCCGGGCCTCCTATGCACGGTGGCTGGGCGGGCGGATGGTCCACTTCGTGCAAACGCTCCAGGGGGTCGCGGCCTTCGGGCTCATCACCCTCGGGGTCCTGGCAACCCACCGGGGACGGGCCTCCCAGGTGATCCGCCCGCTGGTCTGGCAGCAGGTCCTCCGGTGCGGGGTGTCACTCCTCCCAATGGTGCTGTTCCTCTCGATGACCCTCGGCCTGGTGGTCATCGGGAACAGCCTCGCCTACACCAACCGGGTGGGGGCAAGCCAATGGATTCCCAAGGTGATGGGAACCGTCGTGGTGCGGGAGATCGGCCCGATGCTCGCCGCCCTCATCGTCCTCTCCAGGGCCGGCACCGCGATCGTGATCGAGCTCGGCACGGCGCGCGCATCAGGCGAGGTCGAGGCCCTGGAGGTGCTGGGGATCGATCCGATCCACTACCTCGTCCTTCCCAGGCTCATCGGGGTGGCGCTCGGCGTCATCTGCCTCACGGTGTACGGAATTGTCGCCGCCCTGTGCAGCGGCTACCTCTGGGCGTTCCTCCAGGCGATCCCGATCCTCCCGGGGGAGTACTTCAGCCAGCTCACCGCCTCGCTTCACCCGCTCGACTTTGTGATCCTGGGAATGAAGTCGGCCGGCCTTGGGGTGCTGATCGCCCTGGTCACCTGCTACCACGGGCTCGCCAGGCCCCTGCAGGTGGACGAGATCGCGCGCGCCACCATCCGGGCCGTCACCCAGGGGGTGATCCTCTGCGTCGCGACGGACGCGCTGTTCCTGGTCGTTTACCTGCTTCTCTGACCCGTGCCCCCGAGCCCCCCAAACCCGCCTGCAACGCCGCTCGAGATGACCGGGGTGGATGTCGCGTCACCGCGCACCGCGGACGGGATCTCGCTCCGGGATGTCGAGTGGAGGATCGAGCCCCGCGAGTTCTGGGTGGTGGGGGGGCTCCTTTCCAGCGGCAAGACCGACCTCTGCCTCACGGCCGCCGGCGCCCTCCCCCCGGCGCGCGGGAGCCTGCGGCTCTTCGGGGAGGAGGTTGGGGGTGGATTCACCCAGGGGCAGGTGAACCAGCGGCTGCGGGTCGGCCTGGTCCAGGACGGAGGCCTGCTCTTCCGCCACCTGAACGTGGCGGAAAACATCGCCCTGCCGCTCCAATACCACCACGATGCCACGCTGGAGGATGTCCTGCCGCGGCTCTCCGCATGGCTCGAGTCGACCGGGCTGCACGACCGGGCGCTGCAGCCCGCGGGCAGCGTCGGGCGGAACTGGGCCCAGCGGGCGGGCCTGGCCCGGGCCTGCATCCTCGAGCCCGAGCTCCTGGTGCTCGATAATCCGCTCACCGGCCTCGACCCACGGCACGCCCGGTGGTGGCTCGACACCCTCGGCCTTCTCTGGCGCGGCCACCCCCTGGTGAGCCACCGTCCGATGACCCTGGTGGTCACCTGCGACGACTTTCGCCCCTGGATCGCCCCGGGACGGCGCTACGCGCTCCTCCGCGGACGGAGGTTCGAGCCCCTCAGCCCCACCCTCGACCCGGGGGAGCTCCCGCGCCTCCTGCTGGACGAGGCCCCATAAAAACCCCAGACTCCCACCGCCCCAACCCCACCCCATGCCACTCCAGGACCTCACCCCACAGCTGCGCACCCGGTTGAGCCGCGTCGAGCGGATCGTCGGGCTGTTCGTCTTCGCCGCCACGGTGATGATGATCGGAGGTCTCGCGTTCTATCTCTACCAAACCGCCGAGCGCCGGGGCTGGTTCGTTCTCAAGGCCCCCTACTTCACCTACCTCCGCACCGGCAGCGGCCTCAAGCCCGGGGAGAAGGTCAAGATGATGGGCTTCGAGGTCGGCGAGATCACGGAGGTGGAATCAATGCCGGTTGGCAGCGACTACGAGGTCTATGTCGAGTTCACCGTCACCGGCAAGTACGCCGGCTACGTCTGGAGCGACTCCACGGTGAACGTCAAGTCGCTCGGGTTCCTCGGGGGCCGGTATCTTGAGGTGAACAAGGGGGATGCCAGCGGCAAGAGCGGCAAGGTCTACGCCTCCTACAAGATCAAGGAGAACCGGGTGATCCTGGAAATGCTCGCCGACAAGGAGGGACACTACGTCCCGTTCGTCCCAGGGCGCTCCAAGATCTACCTCCAGGCGCTGGAGTCCCCCGACCTCTCCTCGGAGATGGATGCCATCGTCAAGAGGGCCCGCGAGGCCCTCCCGTTCGTGCTGGCCCTGACGAACCAGGTCACCCGGGTGATGGACAACACGGCCGAGGCGACAGGCCGCCTGAACCAGCTCCTCGACCAGGCCGGGCCGATCGTCACGAACCTCGCTTTCATCAGTGCCAACCTAAGGGATCCGCACGGGGCCCTTGGGGAATGGATCCTCCCGGTCCAGCTTCACCAGCAGATCGAGCAGACCGTGCTCTCCATGAACGAGGCGATGAAGGCGGCCTCCGCCACCCTGACCAACGCGAACGCCCAGCTGACGGACGTCGGTGCCGGAATTGACAAAAACCTCGAGAACCTTGCCGGGATCACCGCGGCCCTCCGCCGCCAGGTGGAGTCGAACACAAACCTGCTGGGGGGCGTCTCACGCCTGGTCATCGACACGGATGACATGGTCCAGGGGCTGAAGCGGCATTGGCTGCTGCGATCCGCGTTCCGGACCAACCCCCCTCCCGCCTCGCGGACCGGGACGCTACGGCCGGCAAACCCCAAACGACCATGACCCCGCAGCCAGGAGAAAAACCGTGGGCCCTCTGGGTGGCGATGCTCTACGCGGCGGCGCTCGCCGTGATGACCCTTCCCATGCTCGTCGCCTCGTTCCTTGGCAGGCTGGGCGACATTGACTGCCCGCGGCTTTTCCTGGCCTGGCAGTACTGGGCCTGGCTCGTCGTGATGGGCGCGGCGCAATGGGCCCTCCTCCGGGTCCCCGTCCGCGTCGCCTCAAAGCGCCCGACCACACGCGGGCCGGTGCTCGTGACGATCCTCGCCTCGGGGTTGATGGCCGGAGCCCTGGTGGCAGCGGGGATCGGCTCCCTATACGAGTTTGCCACCCGGCTGGAGGGCGCCCCGGACTGGATCGGCTGGGTCGGCCTGGGGATCGTCCTCCTGGTCTGGGGTGCCTGGTCGGCCGTGTTCGCCCGGATGACCCGGACCCGGGACGCCTCGGATGCCCTCTCCCGGCAATGCCGGCTTCTCATCCGGGGAAGCATCCTGGAGCTCCTGGTCGCCGTCCCGACCCATGTGGTCGCCCGCTACAGGGATTACTGCTGCGCGGGCTTCATGACCTTCATCGGCCTGACCGCCGGCCTCTCCGTGATGCTCTTCGCCTTCGGCCCCTCGATCTTCTTCCTCTTCGTCGAGCGCTGGAAAGCCCTCCACCCCGTCCGATCGCCGAGGTAGGTGCCCCGCCCCCCGCCCACCCGGGCCCACG
>DMJJ01000277.1 GCA_003452185.1 Verrucomicrobiales bacterium
GCCTGGGTCAGCTACGGGCTGGGGACGGAGAACCGCAACCTTCCCTCCTTCATCGTCATCGCCCCCCAAACCCCGTACGCCGGGAGCCAGGTCTGGGCCAGCGACTTCCTTCCCGGGGCGAACCAGGGAACCCTCGTGGTCCCGGGGCCCGAGCCCGTCGCGAACATCACGCCCCGGGTTCCGATGCGGACCCGGCAGGAGATGGAGCTCGCCGCCCTGGAGCGGATCAACCGACGGCACCTCGCGGCACGGGACGGGGATCCGCAGCTCGCCGCGCGGATCCAGTCGTTCGAGACCGCCTTCGGCATGCAGATGGCAGTCCCGGAGGCGTTCGACCTCTCGAAGGAAACCGACGCCACACTGGGTCTCTACGGGCTGGAGCGGGGGAGCACCCGCGGGTTTGGCTGGCAATGCCTGGTGGCACGGCGTCTCGTCGAGCGCGGAGTCCGGTTCGTCGAACTGCTGGATGTCGGGTCGTCCAACAACTGGGACGCCCACGGGGACATGTTGACCCACGGGCCGCTGGCGAGAAACATCGACCAGCCGATCGCGGGGCTCCTGAGGGATCTCAAGTCCCGCGGCCTGCTCGAGGAGACCCTGGTGGTCTGGACCACGGAATTCGGCCGCACCCCGTTCAACAGCTCAGCCGACCACAAGGGGCGGGAGCACCACAACTGGGGTTTCAGCTCCTGGCTCGCCGGGGCCGGGGTGCGGGCCGGGACCGTGTATGGGGAGACGGACGAGCATGGGATCCGGGCCGCGGTGAACCCGGTTCATGTGCATGATTTCCACGGGACGATCCTCCATCTCATGGGCCTGGATCACGAGCGGCTGACCTACCGGCACAGCGGCCGGGACTTCCGGCTGACCGATATCGCGGGATCGGTGGTCCGGGGCCTGTTGGCTTGACCTCCCCCGGGTGCCCGCATCTCATGCCCGGCAGCGGCCGCTGCCCCGCGGCACGGTTGGGGGGGCGGGCCGCGACACCCGTTTCACACGATGCCGTGGGCGACCCTCTATCTTCTCAGCGAATGGTCCATCCGGATCCTGATGCTGGTGTATGTCCCGCAAAAGCGCTCGGCGGCCGCCTCCCGCACCTGGCTTCTCCTGATCTTCCTGCTCCCGTGGCCCGGGCTGGTACTGTACGCCCTGTTTGGCAGAATCTACGTGCCGCGACACCGGATCCGGATGCAGGCCCGGGCTGTCCGCCATCTCAACGCCGTGCAGGACCACCTGCGGAGCCGGGTGCGGGCCGAGCCGGAGATTCCTCCCGACCTTCACCCGATCGTCACCCTGGCCACCCAGATGGGGGATTTCCCGCCGTTTGCCGGAAACCAGATCGAGCTGCTGACCGACTACGACGGCACGATCGGACGCCTGGTTGCGGACCTCGACGCCGCGCGGCACCAGGCCCACCTGCTCTTCTACATCTTCGCCCCGGATAAGACCGGCACCCGGATCATCGAGGCGTTGCAGCGGGCTGCGACCCGCGGGGTTCGCTGCCGGGTGCTGGTGGATGCGGTGGGTTCGCGACCGGGGCTCCGGAAGCTCCGGGAACGCCTGGAAAAGGGGGGAGTCGAGGTCCTGGAGGCACTGCCGGTCGGGCTCTTCCGCCGGAACACAGCCCGGTTCGACCTCCGCAACCATCGCAAGCTCGCGGTGATCGACGGACGGGTCGCCTACACCGGGTCGCAGAACCTCGTGGATCCGGAGTTCATCCCGGGCTGCCCCAACGAGGAGCTCATGGTGCGGGTGCTCGGCCCCGTGGTGGCGCAGCTCGAGGGGATCTTCCTGGCCGACTGCTCATCGGAGACAGGAAGGCCGATCCGCGAGGCGGACCTCTCCCCCGAGGTGGCCATCGCAGGGCGGTCGATCGCCCAGGCAATCCCGAGCGGGCCGGGCTACCGATGCGAGAATGCGCGCGACCTGCTCCTGGAAATGCTCTACGTCGCCCGCCTCCGGGTGGTCCTGGTCACCCCGTACTTCGTCCCGGACGAGCCGGTGATCATGGCCATCCGATCGGCCCGCCGCCGCGGGGTCGAGGTCACCGTCGTGGTGCCGGAGCAGTCGAACCATCCCGTCACCCGGCTCGCGCAACAATCCTGCTATGAGGATCTCCTCGACACCGGGGTGGCGATCCACCTCTACCGGCCGCGATTCCTCCATGCCAAGCATGTCACGGTGGACGATCACCTGGCGCTGATCGGATCCACCAACATCGACGTCCGGTCCTTCGCCCTCAACGCCGAGCTGAACCTCCTGGTGTACGACCCCGCGGTGGTGGCCGGGCTTCGGCAGGTGCAGGCTGCCTACCTCGCACAGAGCCACCGGATCGAGGCGGCGGCGTGGCGCCGTCGCCCCCTCGCCTCCCGCGTGCTGCAAAACATCGCGCGGCTCGCGGACTCATTGCTCTAGCCCCCCGGCGAGAACAGGCTTTCGCTCCGGCGGGCGGGACGGGTAGACTCCCCCCAACACTATGAATACCCCGAACTGGATCCGAACCCTTCGAGGCGGCCTTCTGGCCTTCGCCCTCCTCCCGACGCTGGCCTTCGGGGCACCGAAAAAGCTTCTCGTGGTGACGGTCACCACCGGATTCCGCCACAGCTCGATCAGCACGGCGGAGAAGGTCCTCACCAAGCTGGCCGAGGAAACCCACGAGTTCACCGTCGATTTCGTCCAGCAGCCCCCCAACGAGCCCCGCCCGCCCCAGGAGCCAAAGCTCCCCAAGGATCCCTCCGCGGAGGACCAGCAGAAGTTCCAGTCGGCGCAGGCCGCCTATGCAACGGCCCAGAAGGAATACACCACGAAGCGCGCCGCCTGGGACGCCGAGGTGAAGAGCGCCCTCTCGAAGCTGGATGCCGCGGGGCTGAAGAAGTACGACGGGGTGATCTTTGCCAACACCACGGGGGACCTCCCCCTCCCGGACAACAACGCCTTCATGGCCTGGCTCAAGTCGGGCAAGGCGTTCATCGGGATGCATTCCGCCTCGGACACCTTCCACGGGTTCCGCCCCTACATCGAGATGATCGGCAGCGAGTTCAAGACCCACGGGGCGCAGGCCACGGTCGAGTGCCTGAACCAGGATCCCCAGCACCCCGCGTGCAAGCACCTCGCCTCCTCCTGGACCGTCCACGACGAGATCTACATCATGCAGAGCTTCGAGCGCCCCCGCGTCCACGGGCTTCTCTCCCTGGACAAGCACCCGAACCAGAAGACCCCGGGGGATTATCCCATCGCCTGGTGCCGGAACTACGGCAAGGGGCATGTCTTCTACACCTCCCTCGGCCATCGTGAGGATGTCTGGGAAAACCCGGTTTACCAGAAGCACATCCTGGGAGGGATCCGGTGGGCTCTCGGGCTCCAGAAGAAGAAGGTCACCCACGCCCCGTGACGAAACGGGAGGTGAGCTGACCACCCGGGCTGAGGGGGGG
>DMJJ01000458.1:0-6537 GCA_003452185.1 Verrucomicrobiales bacterium
GCTCTTCCGATCTCGAGGAGGCGAAGGCCGCCTTCGAGAAGCGCTCCTCCGAGATCGCGGAGCGCCAGAAGCAGGCCCCCGAGAAACTCTCCGCCGCAATCAAGGGACTCGAAACCGCCGAGAAGGAGGCCGAGACCGCACTCGCCGCCAAACGCTCCTCGGAAGATCAGCTCGCCGCCAGCCAGCGTGCCGCGAAGCGCGCGGCCGACGCGGTGCCGGAGGCGGTCGCCGCCCTCCAGGGAGTCGAGGCCCAGGGCAGGAAGACGGAGTCGGATCTCCAGTCGGCCCGCAAGGCAGCGGCCGGGGCAGTGCAGCCGATCCTGGCGGTGGCGTACTCGGAGGATTCGGCAACGATTCTCGCGGGAGTGGCCGACGGCACAGTACGGTCCTACGGCGCAGACTCCGGTGCCCCGGTGGAATCCCTCCCCTGCCCCTTCCCCACCCTCCGCTCGCTGGCCTCCTTCCCCCACCAGGGGTTTGTCGCGCTCGGGGGTGCCACGGCGACCAACGCGCCCCTGGTCCGCACTCACGAGGAACACTGGTCGCTCCTCCGGCTCCTCGGCAACGGCGGCGAAGGCTCCCCGCTGCAAGGCCGCGTCAACACCCTCCAGTTCAGCCCGGACGGAAAAACCCTGGCCACGGGGAGCGGGGAACCGTCGCGCAGCGGGCAGGTCATGCTGTGGGATGTCGCCACGGGTAAACTCACGCGCCAGTTTACCAACGCCCACAGCGATGTGGTGCTGGGAATCGACTACTCGGCGGATGGCAAGTCGCTCGCCACCGCGGGGGCCGACCGCTTCGTCAAGGTCTGGGACCCGATGACAGGCTCCCTGACCCGTTCCTTCGAGGGCCACACCCACCACGTCCTGGGGGTGAGCTGGAAACGGGATGCCCGGACGCTCGCCAGCGCAGGGGCCGACAAGGTCATCAAGCTCTGGAACTGCGTCACCGGGGAGCAGCGCAGGACGATCGGTGGGGCTGAGAAGGAGGTCACCTCCATCCGATATGTGGCGGGGGGCGGCGAAGCGCTCGTCACCTCCGGGGATGCCCAGGTGCGGCTCGTCGGGGAGGATGGAAAAACAGTCCGCTCCTTCGGCGGGGCCTCCGACTTCGTCCAGTCCGCAGCCGTCACCGCCGACGGGCGATGGGTTGTCGGTGGAGGACAGGACAGCGTTCTCCGGGTTTGGGACGGCAAGACAGGGCAGATCCTCCATACCTTCGACCCGTAGGGGTGAGCCTTCGACTCGGAACACACCCCGCGCCTCCCAGTCCCTCTCCTCCAGCTGCTTCCGGGGGGGAGACCCACCCCCGGGGAAAAAACCCCTCCCGACCATTTGACAGCTCCCGGCCGTGCCGATAGCTTCACTGACGTAACAAAAATGAGCGCTACAGCACAGTCCGGCATCATCGTCACCCTTACCGAGGCGGCAGCGAACCAGATTCGCACCATGCAGGCGGCCCAGGCGGAGAACGCGGGCAAACCGCTGCGCGTCTACGTTGAGGAGGGAGGCTGCTCCGGACTTCAGTACGGCATGACGTTCGACGAAAAGCGCGACGGCGATCTGCAGCATGATTTCTACGGCGTTGGGCTTGTGGTGGATTCCATGAGCGCTGAGTTTCTCAAGGGAGCCGTGGTCGACTTTTCCGACGCCCTGACCGGCGGAGGGTTCAAGATCTCCAATCCCAATGCTCGCTCGAGCTGCGGTTGCGGAAAGTCATTCGAGGCCTGACGGGAGCCGTTTGGCCCGTGGGCCGAAAACAGCCGTTCCGTGTGATGCGGAACGGCTCTTTTTTTTGGCACTCGCAGGCGGGTGTGATGAACACCGCGTGAGGGCGGATCCGGTCACAGAGCTCCAGCGTCCATCCCGTCCCTCCCCCACGCGCCCCCGGCCCCCATTAAATGCTGGAGGGGCCGCCACCCCGGGGAGTAGGCTCGCCCCCCGACATGACCAAGCGCATCCTCCCGGGCGGCCTGCCGATGATCGCCGCAGCCGCCCTGATCCTCCTTCTGACCCACTCCCCCACGGCTGCCTTCGGCCAACTTCCAGGCGGGGGGGGGAGTGATCCCAGCAGTTTCAATCCTGCGTTGTTGCAGCTCTTCGGGGGAGCCAAGGCTTTTAGCGGCCGGGTGAACCTGCGGGTGACGGACCAGGGGAACAAGGAAACCATGCGCACCCCGATGACCCTGGTGTACCTCGAGAACAAGGTCCGCGTGGAGGTGAACCTGGGCGACATGGTGCAAGCAACCCTTCCCCCCCAGGCGATCGCGATGTTCAAACAGGCTGGAATGGATCAGGTCACGAGCATCCTCCGCCCCGACCGGAAACAAGCCATCATCTGCTTCCCGGCCGCGAAGATCTACACCCAGGAGGGGATGAGCCCCTCGGACCTCGACGCCTTCAATTCCACCTATGACGTCAAGTTCCAGGAAATCGGGAACGAGTCCCTCGAGGGTCATCCCTGCACCAAGTGCAAGTTCACGGTCGGAAGCAGCTCCGGGAAAACCATGCAGGGAACGGTCTGGCGGGCAACCGATCTGAAGAACTTTCCCGTCCGCATCCAGGTACCCGCCCCCGACAGCACGCTCGAGATGACGTTCAAGGAGATCAAGACGGCGCGGCCCGAGGCCGCCCAGTTCGAGGCCCCCGGCGGGTTCAAGCGGTTTGATAACATGGAGAAGCTGATGACGGAGCGAATGAGCTCCATCCTGGGAGGCGGAGCCCCGCAGCCCCGGAAGTGACGGCGGGCCGGGCTCCCGGCAGCGGGCTGGCTTTAAGGGGCGACGGTCCGTGCACCCCCACCACCAGGGGCGACAGCCCCTTATCGCTCGCCCGCCGCGAGCAGCGTCTCGAAATGCGGCGGCTGCTCCTCACGCGCCACGACGCTGATGTCGATCTTGCGGAAGCCCGCCTCCTCCATCCAGCGATGAAGGTCGCTCTCGGCAAACCCAAGCCATCGATCCCCATACAGCTCGACGGCCCGTTCAAACTTGTGGGCCAGCAGGTCGAGGATCATCACCTGCCCCCCGGGGCGTAGCAGGCGGTGCGCGGCGGCGATCGCCCGGTCGGGATGCTCCGCGTGGTGAAGGGCCTGGCTCAACACCACAAGATCGACACTCTGGGGCTCGATGGGGGGAGCCTCCACGTCGCCAAGACGGAACTCCAAATTCTTCAAACCGGTCTTCCTTGCCTTCTGCGCCCCGAATTCCACGATCCGTTCCGAGTTATCCACCGCGATCACCCGCTTGGCACGACGCGCGAGCAACTCGCTCAGCAATCCTTCCCCTGACCCCAGGTCGGCGATCACCAGGGGCGGAAGCACCCGGAGCAGCATCTGCCCGAAGGCCTGCCACGACCGGCCCGGCCCGTAGCTGCGATCGAACCGGCCCGCGATCTGGTTGAAGTAGACCTGAGCCTGCTCGTTGCGGCGGGCGACCACCCGCTTGAGGTTGATCTGGTCGGCCGCATACTCGGAAAGCTCGCGGGCCCCCCGCACCGCCAGGGCGATGAACTCCCGCGCCGTCGGGTCGGCCTCCGGGTCCTGCTTGTAAAACGTCCGCTTTCCCTCCCGCCGGGAACTCAACAGCCCCGCATCCTGAAGCAGCCCCAGATGCGTCGAGATCCTCGACTGCCCAAGTCGGGTGATCTCCTGGAGCTCGTTCACCGAAAGCTCCTCCCGCTCGAGCAACGCCACGATCCGCAGCCGGGTCCGATCCGACAGCGCCCGCAAAGATTTCAATGTGGTTGTCATTCCTGCCACCGTCCCGTTCCAAGACACTCCGCCCACCCAACCCGGCCCGCGCCTGCCCCATCGGGCACCCAAGCCCCACCACCAAAAGCCCATCCTCCGGAAGCCACCGCCACCCCGTCAAGCCGCACCACCTCCGCAACCCGGCTTCACCCCCAGCGCCAAATGCCGATCTTCCCAAAGCACGGAAATTCCGTTTGACCTCTGGCGAACACGATATATCTTCGCATCCAGATACGTTAATACGAACCTACGTTGTGCAATTGGCAAGCATTCAATGAGCAAGAACTACATTTTTTCATCGGAGTCCGTGGGCGAGGGTCATCCCGACAAGGTGTGTGACACGATTTCGGACGCCGTCCTGGACGCCTGTTTGGCGCAGGACAAGTCGAGCCGGGTCGCCTGCGAGACCTATGCCAAGAGCAATCTGGTGGTGGTGGGTGGCGAGATCACGACCAAGGCCAAGCTCGATTTCAACGAGATCGCGCGGGCTGCCATTCGTGAGATCGGCTACGTGCATGATGACGACGTGTTTCACGCCGACAAGGTTCTGATCATGAACGCCATCACCTCCCAGAGCCCCGACATCGCCCAGGGGGTGGATGCCCGTGCGGCCGAGGGGAAGGAGACCGCCGAGCAGGGTGCCGGCGACCAGGGGCTCATGTTCGGGTACGCCTGCAACGAGACGCCGGAGCTCATGCCCGCGCCCATCATGTATGCGCACAAGCTGGGCCGCGAGCTCACCCGCATCCGCAAGAGCGGCCGCGTGAAGTGGCTTCGCCCCGACGCCAAGAGCCAGGTCTCGGTGCAGTATGTCGATGACCAGCCGGTGCGGATCACCAACGTGGTGGTCTCGACCCAGCACGCCCATGACGTGAAGCACAAGACCATCCGCGACTTCGTCATCGAGGAAGTCGTCAAGAAGGTGCTTCCCGCCGAGCTCATCGACCGCAAGACAGCGTTTCTCATCAATCCGACCGGCCGGTTCGTCGTTGGCGGCCCGCAGGGAGACACTGGGCTGACCGGCCGCAAGATCATCGTCGACAGCTACGGCGGCATGGGGCGGCATGGCGGCGGGGCTTTCTCCGGGAAGGATCCCTCCAAGGTCGACCGCAGCGCCGCCTACATGGGACGCTATGTGGCGAAGAACATCGTCGCCGCCGGCCTGGCCACGAGCGCCGAGATCCAGTTCGCCTACGCGATCGGGTATCCCGATCCCGTGAGCGTCTGCGTGAACACCTTTGGAACGGGGAAGGTTTCCGACGAGGCGATCGAGAAGGCCGTCTGCGAGGTCTTCAGCTTCAAGCCGGCCGAGATCATCCGGCAGCTCAACCTCCTCCGGCCGATCTACTCCAAGACGACCAATTATGGCCACTTCGGCAAGGTGGACGACGTGAAGTCGCTCACCTGGGAGCGCACCGACAAGGCTGCGGCGCTGCGCAAGGCCGTCAAGTAACCCCCCCGGCACGCCTCTTCGAATCATACTGAAGACCATCCCGCCGCCCCCCCGTTCCCCGCACACTCCGGGGTGAGGGGGCGGCGACCGAGAGAAAGAACCGAGCGAACCACGAATCCGACTCCTTATGCCCCCTGTGAAACTTCCTCCTGCCCGGGCCAAGGCCGCCAAGAACGGCAATGGCAAATCCAACACCGACTTCAAGGTCAAGGACATGTCCCTGGCCGATTGGGGTCGCAAGACCATCAGCGTCTCGGAGCATGAAATGCCCGGCCTGATGTCGATCCGGCGCAAGTACGCCGCGCAGAAGCCGCTCAAGGGCGTCCGGATCACCGGCTCCCTCCACATGACCATCGAGACGGCGGTCCTCATCGAGACCCTGGTGGATCTCGGGGCCTCGGTTCGCTGGGCCAGCTGCAACATCTTTTCGACCCAGGACCATGCGGCGGCGGCCATCGCGGCGGCCGGCGTCCCGGTCTTCGCCTGGAAGGGCGAGACCCTCGAGGAATACTGGGATTGCACCCTTGACGCCGTCACCCACCCTGGCGGGAAGGGCCCTGAGCTGGTCGTCGATGACGGCGGGGATGTCACCCTCCTGATCCACAAGGGGTATCAGCTGGAAAACGGTGACAAATGGGTCAACACCCCCTCCTCGAGCCACGAGGAGCAGGTGATCAAGAACCTCCTGAAGCGCGTTGCCAAGGAGCGGCCGGGCTTCTGGCATGAAGTCGTCAAGGGATGGCGCGGCGTCTCGGAGGAGACCACCACCGGCGTCCACCGGCTCTACCAGATGCTCGAGGCGGGCCACCTCCTGGTCCCCGCGATCAATGTCAACGACTCGGTAACCAAGTCGAAGTTCGACAACCTTTACGGATGCCGCGAATCGCTGGCGGACGGCATCAAGCGCGCCACCGACGTGATGGTGGCCGGCAAGGTGGCCGTGGTCTGCGGCTATGGCGACGTCGGCAAGGGAAGCGCCCACTCGCTCCGTGGCTTCGGGGCCCGGGTGATCGTCACCGAGATCGACCCGATCAACGCCCTCCAGGCGGCGATGGAGGGATTCGAGGTCACGACCATCGAGGAGACTCTGGGAACGGCCGACATCTACGTCACGACGACCGGAAACTGCGACGTCATCACTCTCGAGCACATGGAGAAGATGAAGGACCAGGCGATCGTCTGTAACATCGGCCACTTCGACAACGAGATCCAGGTGGACCGTCTTAACGGTTCCGGAGCGGTGCGGACCAACATCAAGCCGCAGTACGACCTGTACACCTTCCCCGACGGCCGGAGCATCTACCTCCTGGCCGAGGGCCGCCTCGTGAACCTCG
>DMJJ01000458.1:6661-6935 GCA_003452185.1 Verrucomicrobiales bacterium
CTTCGACAACGAGATCCAGGTCGACCGCCTCAACAAGCGCTCCGGCGTGAAGCGGCTCAACATCAAGCCCCAGGTCGACCGGTATACCTTCTCCGGCGGACGCTGCATTTACCTCCTGGCCGAGGGACGGCTGGTGAACCTCGGGTGCGCCACGGGGCATCCCAGCTTCGTCATGTCGAATTCCTTTTCGAACCAGGTTCTGGCCCAGCTCGATCTCTGGAAGAACAAGGGCACCTACAAGGTCGGTGTCTATCGCCTCCCGAAGAAGCTCGAC
>DMJJ01000458.1:7293-7956 GCA_003452185.1 Verrucomicrobiales bacterium
GCCCGAGCACTACCGCTACTGATTCCCCGTCCCGCTTCCCGGGGCCCAATTCAAACGCCCGCCCTTCAGTCTCGAGGGGCGGGCGTTTGAATTGGGATCCGGCTCTATCCACGGACCGGCGGCGCGGGGGGCCTCCTGGGCGGCGTGCGGAGGGGGCTCAGCGGCCCGTCGCTTTCTCGTAGGTCAGGCGGTTGGCCTCTGCGATCTGCTTCTCGGTCATCATCCCCTTGAGCTTGCTTCGGGCCTGGCGGGCGTAGGTATCGCCGTAGGTTACCGCCGTATTGAAGCAGACGTACGCCTTGACCAGATCCTTGGCGACCCCCTTCCCCTCCATGTGGGCGAACCCGAGGTTCAGGAGCCCATCGGCATCCCCTTTCTCGGCCGCCTTGCAGAAAAGCTCGAACGCCTCGTTGGCGTCCTTCGGGAAACCCCGCCCCTCGAGGTGGCAGATCCCAAGGTTGATCCAGGCTCCCGCGAACCCCTGATCGGCGGACTTTCGGTACCACTCGATCGCAGCCTCGGTGTTCTTGGGCATCCCCGACCCGAGATAGAACCGAACCCCCAGATTGTTCTGCGCCTCCGCCAACCCCTGCTCCGCCGCCTGCAGGAACCATTTTGCCGCGGCGCCCGCATCCTGTTTCACCCCTTCCCCGTCCCGATAGC
>DMJJ01000287.1 GCA_003452185.1 Verrucomicrobiales bacterium
CGAAATCGCTTTAACGCAAAACCCTCCGCCGCGTGAACCGGCGGAGGGTTTTTCTTTAGTAAAAAAATCCTTCGTTCCAGCTCAGGGTTCCGAAAGCAGGGGCCGATGGAAGTGGCGGAGCCGATCCTCCTGAGGAGAGGGGGGAGGCCCGGGAGGAGGGAGACCCTCCCTGTCGAAGCCAAATTCCAGTGAAGCGCATGAACGGACGTGATCTGTACGGAGGGTGTGAGTGGTTGTCCCAACTTGTCGTGGCGATCTGCCTGCCGACCGTTTTGACGGCTGCAGAGTCGGAGCCAAACGACGCGAAGGCCCCGGAGGCCAAGGAAGGGACCAATGAAAAGTCAGGCCTTTGGGAACGGGATCAGCTGACCGGCCGCTGGGGAGGGTTCCGCGATACCCTCTCAGCCCAGGGCATCGACCTGGGGTTCAGCTACACCGCGGAGGTCATGGGAAACCTCTCCGGCGGTGTGCGGAGCGGGAGCGTTTACAACGGACTCGCCACCCTGACCCTGACCCTCGACACCGACAAGCTGACCCACGGCGGCTGGAAAGGTGGGACTTTTTACGCCAGCTCCCTCTGGACCCACGGTCGGAGCGCAACCGACAAGCTCCTGGGGGACACCCTGACGGCGAGCAACATCGATGCGTTTGACAGCATTCGAATGTTCGAGCTCTGGGTGCAGCAGACCCTCCTGGAGGGCAAGCTCTCAATTCGCGCCGGAAGCCTCGCGGCCGACTCCGAGTTCGCCGGCACCACCTACGGCGGCTTCTTCCTGAACAGCGCCTTTGGGTGGCCCGCCTTCATCTCCGGCAACGTCATCAACACCGGCCCGGCCTTCTACGTCACGGCCCCCGGCGTCCGCGTCCGGCTGGATCTCTCGTCGCAGTGGTACGTCCAGGGAGCGCTCTACGATGGGGATCCCTTCGACAGCGCCACCGGGGATCCCCACATCACCTCGGATGGGCTCCACTTCCACCTCGGGTCGTCGCAGGGGTACCTCTCCATCGGGGAGCTCGGATTCAAGCTCAACCAGGGGGAGAAGGCGGAGGGACTTCCGGGGACCTACAAGGTCGGCGGCTGGTTCCACAGCGGTGATTTTGCCGACAACTACCTCGACGTGAATGGAGCCTCGTTCGCCCTCTCGGGGCTGGCGCCGATGAACCACTCCGGGAATTTCGGCCTCTACGCCAGCGCAGAGCAGATGGTGCTCCGCGAGGGCCCGGGCCCCGATGGCAAGCCATCGGACCAGGGGCTCGGGCTGTTCGTCCGGGCCGGGGGAAGCCCCCGCGACCGGAGCGCCTTCGAGTTCGTGCTGGATGGCGGATTGAACTACAAGGGGCTCTTCCCGGGACGGGACGAAGATGTCCTCGGCCTGGGGGTGGTGTATGCCCGGGTGAGCCGCGACCTCCGGCACCAACTCAGCGACGCCGGGACCACGGGCGTGGATCTCCCCGACCACGAGATCGTCGTTGAGGCAGGGTATCGGCTGGTTCTGACCCCCTGGTTCAATTTCCAACCGACCGTGCAGTGGATCCATCATCCAGGAACCAGCGGCACCCTGCCCGATGCATTCATGCTCGGCGCCCGGTCCAACGTGACGTTCTAGCCGGCGGCGGCGGGGGTTCGGGAGCCGCCCCACGGAACCGGGACGCACCCGGCTCCCGTTACCGGGCGTCACGGGAGCGGAAGCCCGAGCTTTCTCCGGCCTTCGTCGGTCAGGCGGTTCGAACTCCAGGCCGGGGACCAAACCTGCTCCACGATCACCTTCCCGACGCCGGGCACCCTCATCAGCTGCTCGCGGATCGGCAGCGATGCGGTGGGGTGGACTGAGATCGACCCGTGGGAGAAGTAGCCCGCGAGGGGACGCCCCCGGTGCGGCATCGCCAGCACCACCTTGACGACATCCCCCCGGACCTGAAGGTCGTAAACCAGCCCAAGCTCCACCACATCGATGTCGGCCGTGTAAAGCTGCGCATCCTTGCACCCATGGAGCGCCTCCCAGAGCTTCTGCTTCGGGATGGGCGAATCCCCCGCCTCTCCCGGCCGTGCCAGTCGCCCGGTCCCGGTCGCGGCGCCCACCGTGGGCAGATCCCCCTCGACACGGGCGGCGACGACAGGCTGGGTCAGCTGGGCGCGAAGGTGTTCGATCCTCACCCGGCCCTCGGGCTCCGAGTAGGGAACCACCGTGTAGGCGTTCTTCTGATGAAGGGTCGCCCCGGCCGGCAGGCGGGTCACCGGCAGGGGATACCGGCTCCAGACGCTTCCATGCCACCGGTAGTGCAGCATCGGCGCGCCGGTGTGCTTCAGCTCGGGGAGCCCCTCGGCGCGATGTTCCAGGAACAGCCCGATGAACGCATCCTGCGTCTGTCGGTTGACGAAGCCGACGCCCCAGAGCCCTTGCTGCCGGTCGCCAGGGACCTCCCCCAGCTGCAGCCGTCCATCCTCCCCCATCCAGACCGGATCAGTGAACGACTGCCCGGAGAAGACCCACTCGTCATCCCGAAGCGCCGCCGCCTCGAATTCCTTCACCGCCCTCATCGAGCCGAGCTTGTGGAACCAGGGAACCCCGGCATAAAACCGGTACTCCACCTCGATCTCCAGGCGGCTCGGCGCGTAGATCGGGTGGACCGGGGAATAGGGAAAGCCCCACCGTCGAACGATCGTGCAAAGGGGGCCCCGCACCACCTCGAAATCGGGGCAGGCATCCCAGAGCGAGATCCTCAGTTTCTGGAAGTTCCCGGCATCCACATAGTCGTGGGCCCAATCGATCCCCGGCGGCTCACCATGCCCCTCCCCTCCCGAAAAGAGCTCCAGGCCATGCTCCCGCTTGAAGACCAATCGCTCCAGCTGCCCGGTCTGACGGGAGAGCACGGCCTTGAAAAACTCGTTCTCCACATCCAACCCCACCCCTTCCCCCCGCGTCTCGAGGTCGGTGGGATAGGCCGGGAGTTCGGCCTCGGGGTTTCCGTAAAACAGAAGGCAGGTCCGCTGCTCGCGGGCCCGAAGCGACGGGAGCATCACGACCCGGGCGTACCGGACAGAACCCCGCCGCACCTCGCCATGCACCTGGCAGGGGATCTCCCTCAACACCCCTCCCGCCACCTGGGCGACACGGATCTCCCGCGCCAGCGAGTCGGCCTGAGTCGAGGAAACCGCAACCAGTATTTCAACCGGCTCGGGTCCACGATCCTCCCCTGCCCGCTCGGAAAGAGTGAACCCCTTCCAGTACTTCCATCCGGCGGCCCACTCCCGCCAGGCGGGGGGCAGCGACTCGACCCGGCCAAACGGTTCCACCCCCATCAGCGGCACGCCAGGGCTGGCCTCCTCCTCCGCAGCCTGAACCACCGTCGATCGGAGCGAGTGAGTGAGGGCCCTTGCCAGGTCGAAATCCTTCCGTTGCCACGCCTCCTGCAGGAGTCGCATCTTCTCCTCAAAGGAATCCGTCCGCTCGGCCGCACTCATCGCCGCCGCCGCCGGTGGCGGGCCGGGCTCGGCAGCCGAGGCCCGGGAGCTCCCCGGATGACAGGCCCCGAGGAGCAGCCACACCGAGGCGCGAGTGACGAGGCGGAGGAGCGAGGGTCGAGAGGGTGACTTCATGCAGGCGCCCAATCCGACGGAAGTCACCCCCGGCGGGCAAGCTCCGGGATCGGCTCGCCACGCGGAAGAATGGAGTTCGGACGACCTGAAAAATCCGGGAGAGCGATCTCCGAGGCCGGGATCCCGAGATGCTGGTACAGCGTGGCAAGAAAATCCCCCGGACGCGTGGGCCGAGCGATGACATCCTCGCCCCGACGGTCGGTGCCCCCGATGATCCCGCCGGTCGGGATCCCCCCCCCGGCCCAGAGCTGGGAGAAGGCCCGGGGCCAATGGTCCCGCCCGGGCTGAACCGTCCCCGCGGCACCGCTCGCCACGCCCCCGCCGCTGCTCGCGACACGCTCGATCCGCGGGGTCCGACCAAACTCGCCCGTCACCACCACCAGCACCCGCTTGTCGAGCCCCCGGGCATGGAGATCCTCGATCAGCGCGGAGACCGCCTGGTCAAAGTACGGCAGCCGGAACTGCAGGGCGTCAAACACATGGTGGTTGACCGCGTGGTCGTCCCAATTCCCCACACGCCCGCAAAGAGGCCCGTCAAAAGTCGTGGTGATGATCTCGACCCCCGCCTCCACCAACCGGCGGGCCATCAGGCACTGCTGCCCCCATTGGTGGCGGCCGTAACGGTCGCGGATGCGATCGGGCTCCCGCGACAGATCAAACGCATCCCGGGCCGAAGGGCTGGTCAGGAGGGTGAGCGCCTGGGCCTCAAACTCGTCGATCGCCCGCATCGCGCCCGAATGGTCGGTCGCCCGATCCACGCGATCCAGCGCCGCACGCAGCCGGGTCCGGTCCCCCAGCCGCACCGCCTGCGACGGGTCGCTCAGCCCGATGTTCGGCACCTCAAAGTGAGGATCGTTCGGGTCGCCCGTGATGGAGAACGGCCCGTAGGCCGGATTCACATAGGCGGATCCCGCAATCGTAAAGTTGTCGTACCGCACCACCGGGTTCACCCCGATGTAGTTCGGCAGGGTCTTCCGACGGTCCGAGCGGACGAAGTTCGCCACCGTCATCCAATCGGGGAACACCGGTTTCTCCTTGTCGGCCGCATCCGTGTCCCCCGTCAGCATCTGAAGCGACCCGGCAGGATGGCCCCCGCCCGTGTGGGTCATCGACCGGAGCAAGGTGAACTTGTCCGCGATCCGGGCATGCCGGGGAAGAAGCTCACAGAGCTGCATTCCCGGGACCACGGTTGAAATGGCGTTGAACACCCCGCGAATCTCGCTGGGGGCCTCCGGCTTCGGGTCGTACGTCTCCAGATGTGAGGCTCCGCCCCTCAGCCAGACCAAGATGACAGCGGTACGCTCCCCGCCTCCCGAAACCCCTTCCCCTGCCCGGGCCCTCATCTGCAGGAGGCCGGGCAACGAGAGGGAGGCAAACCCGGAGAGCCCCACCCGCAGGAACTCCCTCCGGGGCATCGGACCCGGGCACTCCCGTCGGTTGGTCGCTGTACGCTGTTTGGGCATCTCGCGGAAACCGCGGCAAAACCCCGTGTGGGGGGCACTCCCAAGGCAGACGCAACCTCGCTCAGGCATCCAGGCCGGTCTGTAGTGGGATCCGCAGGCCCAAGCTACCCCGTCAAGCCCTTCGGCGGCAAACCCAAACCCACCGCTCCTGTCCCCCCCTTCGGGTGTATCGACCGAGGCCACGAGGTCGGGAGCGTGAGCATGGCCCTCCACCCCAGCTGAGCAACGGCGGCCGCTCGCCCGAGGGAACGGGGAAGCCCGGCTCTGGCGGGCCCACCTCGTCGGTGGCTCCAGGAGACTTGGAAGGTCCTGACCGGACCGCACAAACTGCTCCAGGAGATGTGAGAGTCTCAGGCGCTCGTTGATGGTTGTTGGTTTGTGTTGGTTTGTCCATCCCCGGTGGAGGGAGGGCGGAGCCCGACCGCAACCGGGGATGGAAGTTCTTTTTGGGCGAAGCTCTCCGGGCTCAGGTAACCCAACCGGCTATGGGGCCGCCTTTGGTTGTACTGCTGGCGGTAGTCCTCGATGACCACCCGCGCCTCGGTGAGCGTGTGGAGTTGCTCCCGGTTCAGGCATTCGTCCCGGAAGCGCCCATGGAAGCTTTCCACAAAGCCGTTCTGCCACGGACTGCCCGGCTCGATGTAGAGGGTCTTCACTCCGCGGTCCTTCAGCCATTGTTGCACCGCTTTGGCGATGAACTCCGGCCCGTTGTCGCTTCGCAGGTGCTCCGGTGCCCCATGTACCTGGATGGCCCTGCCCAGCCAGTCCAGCACGTCCTTGGACTTCAACGCCCGGTCCGCCTGCAGCACGTGGCACTCCCGCGTGTACTCGTCCAGAATCGTCAGCATCCGCAGCGCGCCGCCTCGCACGGTCGCGTCGGCAATGAAGTCCCACGTCCACACGTGCCCCCGGTGTGTCGCCTTCGTCGGCAGGCCCGTCGAAACACCCCGCCGGACCTGTTTGCGTCGGGTGGGCGGCACCCGCAGCCCCGCGTTCCGCCGCCAGCGCTGCACCAGCCGTTTGCCGGCTTTCCAGCCCTCCTGCCGCAGCAGCGCGGCAATCCGCCGGTAGCCGTAGCGGGGATGGCGTTCCGACAGCTCCTGCAGCCGTCGGTGCAGCGCCTCCTCCTGCTCCGTCGGTGGTCGCCCCCGATACCGGTAGGTCGAGCGCGCCAACTGCAAGATCCGGCAGGCCGCCCGCGCCGAGCACAGCCCGCTGGCACTCAGCCGCTGAGCTTCCTCCCGGCGCGCCGCCGGGCTCAGAGCTTTTTTTCGCATACGGCCTCCAGCACCCGGTTCTTCAGGAGCGATTCCCCCAGCATCTTCTTCAACTCGCTGTTCTCCCGCTCCAGTTCCTTCAGCCGCTTCGCCTCGTCCACCTCCATTAGCCCGAACTGCTTCCGCCACCGGTGCAACGTCGCCTCGCTGATGTTCCTCTCCTGGCAGACCTCCCGGATCGGCTTCCCGCCGTCTACCTCCCGCAAGGTCCGAATCTTCTCCTCCGTACTGTGTCGCTTCCCTTTCATCGTCTGGTCCTTTCTCCGGCCCAGACTCTCACTCCCTCCGGCCCAGTTTGGCGAGGTCACGTCACCAGCACTCCGACGACTTTGAAACGTTCTCGGCGGGGGCGACCATTTTTCGGGAAGGCGAGCCCGGAGATCGCATGTTCGTCATCATCCAGGGCGAAGTCGAGATGCACATCCACGGGCGGAAGGTCGAAACCGCCGGGGTTGGGGATGCCTTTGGCGAGATGGCGCTCATTGATGAGGCTCCGCGCTCCGGAACCGCCATCGCTGTTACTGACTGCAGGATCGTGCCGATTAACGCCAAGCGCTTCCACTTCCTGGTGCAGCAGACCCCCCGATTCGCCCTCCAGATCATGAAGATCATGTCGGACCGGCTCCGTCAGCGCGACGCGATCGCCTGAGGCAGGCGCACCGCGGACCGGCTCAGGATGGGCCGCAGCCCGCTGCCCCCGTGCGGACCGGACTGTCCCCACGCCCGGTGTGGGTCCGGCTACGAAAGGATCGCCTGGATCACCTCGCCGGCGATATCGGTCAACCGGTAGTCGCGGCCCTGGAACCGATAGGTCAGCTTGAGATGGTCGATTCCGAGCTGTCGGAGAAGGGTGGCGTGGAGATCGTTGACATGAACCGGGTTCTCAACGGCATGGTAACCGAGCTCATCCGTGGCCCCGTAGGTCACCCCGCCTCGGATTCCACCCCCGGCCAGCCACATCGAAAAGCCCTTCATGTGATGATCGCGCCCATCCCCCTGCGACATCGGTGTGCGGCCGAACTCCCCGCCCCAGATCACCAGGGTGTCGTCGAGCATTCCCCGCGACTTGAGATCGCGGAGCAGCGCGGCGGCGGGACGATCGACCTCCTCGGCCTTCGTCTG
>DMJJ01000216.1 GCA_003452185.1 Verrucomicrobiales bacterium
GATGAGATCGACCTGGGCGCTCCATGACCGGTCAAACTCCCCGGTGCCGGAGCGCCCAGGTCGATCTCATCCTGCCTGCGGTTCAGCTGGGCGACGGGACCGAAACGGAGATCGGCCTCGTCGTGGTGAATGCGGCCGACCCCGGGGACCGGGCCGTCGTCTCGCTTGACCTCGCGGGGGGGGGCACGCTGCGGCAGTTTCATACCGGGGTGAGCCGGGATGGCGTGGCCTTTTCCGATCTCGACGCCCTCTCTCCCACCACCAGCACCACGGCAGCCGTGAGGGCCCGGTGGGACGCGGCCCAGAAGAAACTCTTCCTCGATTACGATCCGAACGGTCCCGTGGGGGGCTACTCCTGGACAACGCTCGCCATCTACTCCCTGACCCTGGGGGACTCGAGCTGGGAAATGGGTTCCGGGGGTCGATTCCAGGTGGGTATCTTCGGCGCCTCCTACCGGGGAACCGTGGTTCCGGCCTCAGCCGGGGTGCAGCTCGACAACTTTGTGGTCGCTAGCGATCAGCCGGCTCCCCTGCCGATCCGGATCGATCCGGTGCGGCGCGCTGGAACGAAGCTCCATCTCACCTGGACCGGAGGACGGGGACCGTTCCAGGTGCAACAGCGTGCCACGGTGGCGGGCGGGGTCTGGGGGAATATCGGCGCCTCGACCGCAACGCCCGCGCTGGATGTCGATATGCCGGGGAACTTCGGGTTCTTTCGCATTCTCGACCTCGGCCAGTGAGTCGGGGATCACGGAGGGGTGTCGAATCCCCCGCTCCGGGAGGGTCTCAACGACCTCCCCCCGGGGTGGGGGATCATCGTGCTGGGTGCCGGGGCGGGGGACCCCGGTGGGGGGAGGGGCTCACCCGTTGCGGGCGAGATGAAAATGGTACAGCGCCACGACCACCAGTGCGTGGTTGATCCGCCCCTCGGTGACCAGGCGGGGGATCTCCTCCATCGGGATGAGGTGGGTGGCGATGTCCTCCCCGGGATCAAACTGGGTGGCGTGCTGCAGGGTGCAGTTCTCGATCAACACCGTGTAGCAGCGGTTGTTCATGATCGCGGGGTTGGGGCGGATCTCCCCGATGAGCCGTGGGGCGTCCCCCGAGTACCCCGTCTCCTCGCGAAGCTCACGGGCCCCGGTCAGGAGGGGCGAGTCATCCGAGTGGTCCATCACCCCCCCGGGAATCTCAAGATCCACGCTGTCGGTCCCGTGGCGGTATTGTTCCACGAGGATCATCCGGCGATCCGTCGTGAGGGCGATCACGTTGACCCAGTTGCGCGTGTTGATGACGAAGAAGTCGTGCTCCTGCCCGGTTCGTGGGGAGGTCTTCTGCTCCTGGTGGATGGTGAAGATTCGAAAGTCGCCGACCTGTTTGCGGTGCTTGAGGGGCCAGGGCTTGATCATGGGAAAGTGTTCATTCCGGGAGGGGGCTCCCCGTTTCGTTCCTTGGCAGCCCACCCTTGTCGCATGAGGGTGAGAAGGTGGAGCAGGGCCTCCTCGTAGGTCCGTCCCTGCAACTGCTCTGCGAGCTGCCGCGCCCGCCGGTCGAGCTGGGCCGCCATCTCGGGCGATTTTCCGGGAGGGCATCCCATCTGGACGAGGGCTCCCGAAAGTTGCTCAAGGTTCATCATGGCGCAAAGAAAAGCCGCGGATGGAACCCTGTTCCATCCGCGGCGGAAATCAAGCGGTTTGACCCTTACTTGACCGTGGCGCGGTCAACAATCTTGATGCTCTCGACGTTGATGCGGGAGGCCGGACGGCTTCCCTCGCCGCCGCCGCCCGTGGGGCTGGTGGCGATCTTGTCGAGGACATCCTCCCCCTTGATCAGCTTGCCGAACGCCGTGTACTTGTGGTCCAGGAAGGTCGGCGAACCGTGGCAGATGAAGAACTGGCTCCCGGCGGAATCCGGATCGTTCGAGCGGGCCATCGAGATCACTCCCTTGGTGTGGGACCGGTCATTGAACTCGGCCTTGATCTTGTACCCGGGATCGCCCGTGCCCCAGCGGGCCGCCATCTTGTCGTCCTTGGTCAGGGGGTCCCCACCCTGGATCATGAAATCCTTGATGACCCGGTGGAAACAGGTGCCGTCGTAGAACCCTTTTTTCGCGAGGGTTTTGAAATTCTCGACCGTCTTGGGGGCGACGTCGGACCAGAATTCGAGAACCATTTCTCCCTGGCTGGTTTTAATGACGGCAACTTCGTTTGCGTTCACGTTGGTTTTGCTTTCTTCCTTCTTGGCGTCCTTCCCGGCGGCATCGGCTGCGAAGGCGCACTGGCCTACCCCGATACCCAGGAGGATCGCTGCGGTGAGTAACAGCTGTTTCATAGCGGCGTTTCTCTGCCATGTAACCCTCCGGTTGTCACGCCCATTCAACGCCCCCCAACCCGGGAGATCCCGGTTTCCTGGAGCGCCTTACGCCGGATTCAAGCCTCGTGGTGGGTCGCGGTCCAGAGATGCTCGAGGAGTTCCAGGCTCTCGTGCTGCTGGAGTTCGCGGAGGCGGGTCGGGAGGGGGGACCCGGGTGGGAGGTCGAGCGCCTCCTCGCAGCATGAGGCGAAGGCGCCCGGATCCCAGGTCCCGTTCCGAACGATCCGCACCTCAACCCGGGACTCGGGCTGGCCGGGGGGCAGGGCAGCGATTCGGGCCCCCAGTCGGGGGTACAGGGGATGGGCTCCCACGCGATGAAACCAATAGGAGGCGTTCGCGAAATCCGGCTCCCGCCGGTGAAGGATCGCGTGAATGAGGTTGGCTTCACGGGTCGCGAGGTCCTGCACCAGGGCGTGGGCCTCCTCGTGGTGGTCGTTCCAGAGGAGCACCAGGGCGCGGACCAGGTCGCGACCCCGGGAGTGGGGCAGTGCGGCGTCGACCACCGGGTCGATGGCGACGCGGGAAAGGGCCGATGCCCGGGGGCCCGGCCCGAGGTCGGCGAGCCCGGGACCCTCGATCAAAGCCCGCAGGGCCTGGGGGGCGGCGGTGGAGCGTTGCATCGGGAGCCAGCGTACCACGGCCTGGAGGGGTGAACAGGGGAAACCCGAGGGGGGGGGGAGCGCGGTGGGATCTCCCCCGCCGACCGGGAGCTCCGCGGGTCCGCTCACGGGAGCATCAAGGCCCGGGTGCGGCCCGGGGGAAGCCGGTCGAGATGGTGCAGGAGGTAGCCGTGCAGGAAATGGCGCAGCTCGGTCACCTGGCCCGGAGCCGCCTGGAGGCGGAACACCATGGGCCAGTCGCCCTCCCGGAGAACGGCGGCCAGCTTGCGGGTTCCCTCGCTCAGCGGGCTGGAGGCGAGATCCGGGGCGAGCCCCAGCTCCTCCAGCAGCCGGAGCTCGAAGGCAAAGACGGCCTGCGGCTGCGGGGGATGCCGCTCCAGCTCGGAGATCGCCCCGATGAACAGGCTGTGGAGCTCGCCGAGCGGCGTCTCCGATTCGGTCGATTGCTGGAGGAGGGCCGAGAAGTAGGAGGCCTGCTCCAGCCGGTCGATCTCCAGCCGGATCGCGGGATGGGTCTCCCGAAGCCCGACCTCCCGCAGGGTGTGGAGGTCGGAGCGGCGGCTCCGTTGAAAGCTGAACTCCGCCTCGTAAAAGAGGTCGAGCTTGCCCCGGAAGGAGGACTTCTGCCGCCGGGCCCCCTTGGCCACCGTGGAAATGCGCCCGAGGTCGGGGCTGAGCCACTGGACGATGAGGCTCGTCTCGGTGAGCGGGCGGGTGCGCAGGATCACCCCGGTGGAACGCTCGTCGGCCATCACCCCTTTGTCCCGGGGGTCGCCCGGCGCTGGAGCCGCTCCAGCCGGAAGCGCGCGGCCAGGCGTCGAACGAGCCGGTTCTCCTCCCGTTTCATCACCACCCGGGCCGCCGGCCGGAGGTCGTCGTGGCCGCAGAGGTGGAGCATCCCGTGGGCGACATAGCGGGCAAGCTCCTCCTGCCAGCAGGTGGCGAACTCCCGGGCCTGGAGCCGTGCCACCTCCGGGCAGATGTAGAGCTCCCCCTCGAGCCTCCGGAGGTGGGTTGGCCGCCGGGGGGGACGCGGTGAGTGGTCGAACGTGATCACATCCGTGGGCCCCTCGTGGCCCAGGAACCCCTGGTTCACCCTGGCCATGGCCCGGGGGCCGACGAGGTGGATCGCCATCTCGGCCTCCTCGACCTGGAGCTCCTCCCGGAGGAGGTGCAGGGCAACCTCCCGGAGGAGGCGGACATCGATGCGGATCGCGCGCTGGGTGTTCCGGATGGCGAGGATCATTTCAGCTCCCGGCGGTGTTCCTCGTAAGACTCGATGATGCGTTGCACGAGCGGGTGTCGGACCACGTCCCGTTTCCCAAACTCGACGATCCCGATCCCCTCCGTTCGCTTGAGGGCCACGAGCGCCTCCAGGAGCCCCGAGCGTTTGTGTCCCTGGAGGTCGATCTGGGTCGGGTCCCCCGTGATCACCGCCTTGGAGTTGAACCCGAGGCGGGTGAGGAACATGAGCATCTGCTCGGTGGTGGAGTTCTGGGCCTCGTCCAGGATCACGAATGCGTTGTTCAGGGTCCGGCCCCGCATGTAGGCGAGGGGGGCGATCTCGATCACCCCGCGCTCCCGGTACTTTGTGATGTCCTCCGTCGGGAGCATGTCCATCAGGGCGTCGAGGAGCGGCCGGAGGTAGGGATCGATCTTTTCGTAGAGGTCGCCCGGGAGAAACCCGAGGGCCTCTCCCGCCTCGACGGCGGGGCGGGTGAGGATGATGCGGCTGACCTTCTCCTCCTTGAGCGCGGCGACCGCCATGGCCATGGCCAGGTAGGTCTTGCCCGTCCCCGCGGGCCCGACGCCGAAGGTGACGTCGAATCGACGCATCGTCTCGACATACTTCTTCTGGCCGAGGGTCTTTGGGGCGACGGTGGCTTTGCGGCTCGAGACGGCGATGCGTTCCGAGTACATGGCGCGGAGGGCCTCGGCCCCCTCATTCGCCACGATGTTCAGCGCCTGGGCGAACTCGCGGTTCCGGATCATGCCGCCCTGCTTCAGGGACTCCTCCAGGGCCTGAAACATCTGGCGGGCCCGGGCCACGTTGGCCTCCGAGCCGTCCAGCTTCATGAAGGCGTCGCGGGCGGTGGCCTTCACCCCGAGGGATGCCTCCAGCAGGGCGAGGTTTTGCGGGTCGTTGTTGAACAGCTGCTGGACGATTCGGGCGTTTTCGAAATGCAGGGTCTCGGAGCTCATGGCAGAGGGGTGGGGGCGTGAGGGCGTGGTGCGTTCTTTGGGATGGGTGGGCTGGCGGCGGCGACGGACGGCCCCGGGATCACTCGGCGCCCGGTTCGGCGAGCACGGCCCGGAGCTGGGCGGCGAGCTCCGTGAGGGCCTGGGGGACGACGCTCGTCCCGGCGAGCACCGGCATGAAGTTGGTGTCCCCGATCCAGCGGGGAACAATGTGCATGTGGAGATGCTCGGCAATCCCGGCCCCGGCCGCCCGGCCGAGGTTCAGTCCGATGTTGAAACCGTCCGGCTTCATCACCCGGCGAAGCGCCCCCTGGCACCGCTGGACGAGACGCATGAGGTCGGTGAGCTCCGCGTCGGTCAACTCGGGGAGATCGGCCACCTGGCGGTACGGGACCACCATCAGGTGCCCCCCATTGTAGGGATAGGCGTTCAGCATCGCGAAGCAGGTCCGGCTCCGGACGATCACATGATGGGCCACGTCGTCGTTGGAGCGCCCCACCCGGGTGAAAAGCGACTCCCCGTCCGGCGGGGGCGTCTTGGGGGCCAGAATGTATTGGATCCGCCATGGGGCGTGCAGAACGTCCATGGAGGCAGCCTAGGAAGGAGGCCTTCGAATGTCAAAAGCCCTCGGTGAGGCGCGGCAGGCCTCGCTTTGATCGGCTCTAGCTTGAAGGGGGCCCAAGTGCCTGTTCACGCACGTCCGTTGTTCTCTTTGGAAT
>DMJJ01000218.1 GCA_003452185.1 Verrucomicrobiales bacterium
GGGGGAGCTGTCGGGGGGGAGGGGCTATCCGAGGCGTTGCCGGGACTGGTTGAGCACCTGCTCCAGGAATCCGAGGTAGTCTGTGAAGGCCTTCCGGCCCGCGCGGGTGAGGGTGTAGGAGGTGACGGAGCGACCTCCCTCGATCTCCTTGGTCACGGCGACGTAGCCCGAATCATGGAGCGTTCGAAGATGGGCGGTCACGTTGCCGTCGGTCATCCCGAGGGTATCGCGGATCTCCTTGAAGGGGAGCCGGTCGTTGGCGGCCAGGAGGGACATGATCGCGAGTCGTCCCTTTTCATGGATGACGCGATCGAGTTGCTGGAAGGGCTCGGGATTCACACCGTCCGGGGCTCCGTTCCCCGCAGGTAGAGTCCGTAGGCGAGGTGGGCCCCTCCGAATGCCGCTCCCATGAGGAGGTTGGCGTTCCAGGCGGAAGGGAGGGTCAGGGCGAGGGATCCCAGGACGACCAGGCAGAGGCCGAAGAGCCGGATCCCCCGGATGGTGAAAAACCCTGCGGAATGCAGGGCGCATCCATGGAGAACGATCCAGAGGGAGGCGGCGGTCCATGGGGAAATGCTGGCGCGGAAGGCGGGGAGCGCGATGGCCAGGCCGCCGAGAAAGCCCGGAACGACCGCTTGGACCACGCGGCGGCACGGAGGGGACCAGAATGGCTCCCGGGCCTTGATGGCCTGAACCCGAACGAGCCCGAGCACGCCAAGGATCACCCCGCAGGCGATCGCTCCCCAATACACGACGAACCCGTGGCCGGTCTGGGAGCCCTCCCAAAACCACGCCCCGCCCGCCGCCGCCACGCCAACGCCCCCTGCCAGGAGCATCAAGGGGGCCTGGGCTCGCCGGTAGATGGCCGAACGTTCCATCAAGGTCCGGATGATCTCCAGATTGCGGGCTGCATCCTCGCGATTCATGGGGACTACTTTGCACGGCAAAGCGATTTCTGCAACCTGCATTCGATCCCCTTCGACAGCTCATGTGGCCGGGGGGGGGGACCCTTTGTTGTTCACCCCTGGGCAATACCGGTCCACCCCGGGGATCGTGCGAATGGCGACACTCCCGTTGGCGGGGAGGGCAAAGTTGCGTTAGAGTCCTCCAATCATGAGTGCCCTTCGTACCCTGACGTACCGACGTGCTTCGGTTTCCCGCAAATCCCCTGCCTCCTCGAGCCTCGCCCGAGCGCTCAAGTCCGGGGTTTGCGCCATTGGGATGGTGTTGGGGTTGGAGGAGTCGGTTTCGGCCGGAGCCCCCTCGATTGCGCGGGTTTGGGATGAGGAGATCCTTTCCGCGATTCGAATCGACAAGCCTCATCCGCCGGTTCATGCGCGCAACCTCTTCTCCCTTTCGACCGTGATGTATGACGCGTGGGCGGCCTACGACCCGGTGGCCGTCGGATCCGTGTACCACGCCAAGCACACTGCGGAGGATGTCGCGGCGGCGCGCCAGCAGGCGATCAGCTACGCGGCGTACCGCATGTTGCGGGAGCGGTTCACCCTCTCGAAGAGCGCCGCCACGACCCTCGCCGCCCTGGATGCCCGGATGGCTGCCTTGGGGTATGACAAGAACTTCGTCTCGGCCGACCCCTCCACGCCGGCAGGCGTCGGCAACGCGGTCTATGCAGCGGTCTCTGCCTGGTTCCTTTCCGATGGGAGCCGTCAGGCCCAGGGGTATGCCGATCTTTCGGTGGCACTCGGCGGGTACGCGCCCGTCAACGACTACCTCAACACCGGGCTCTCCGGGACCACCGTGGTGGACGTCAACCATTGGCAGCCGCTGGAGGTGGCGAACGCCGTCGACCAGAACGGGCTTCCGACGGGCCCCCTTCAGACTTTCCTTGGATCGCAGTGGCTCGGGGTGCGTCCCTTCGCCCTCGATCGCAGCGATGCCACGCGGGGTTGGATCGATCCCGGCCCTCCTCCGACCCTCGGGAGCCTGCGGGACCACGAATTTCGCACCAACGTGGTTGAGGTCATCCGCCGGAGCGGCGAGTTGACCCCGGACGACGGGGTGGTGATCGACATCTCTCCTGCTGCGTTCGGGAACAACCCCCTTGGGACCAGCGAGGGCACCGGCCACCCGGTCAACCCCGCCACGGGCCAGCCCTATGCGCCTGATCTGGTGAAGCGGGGCGACTTCGTCCGGATCCTTGCCGAGTTCTGGGCGGATGGGCCCAATTCCGAGACTCCCCCTGGCCACTGGAATGTCCTGGCCAACGGGGTGGCGGATCATCCCCAGTTCGTGAAGCGCTTCGCAGGGACGGGCCCCGTGCTGGATGACTTGGAGTGGGATGTGAAAATGTACTTTGCCCTGAACGCCGCGGTGCATGACGCTGCCTGCGCCGCCTGGTCGCTCAAGCGCCAATATGACGGATGGCGGCCGATCAGCGCGATTCGTTACATGGGTCAGAGCGGGCAGTCGTCGGATCCAGCTCTCCCCTCGTATCATCCGGACGGCCTGCCGCTGGTCCCCGGCCTCATCGAGTTGGTGACGGCGGAGACCGCCCAGCCGCTCGGCCGGCATGCAGGCAAGGCGGTTGGGGCCGTCGTGATCCGGGCATGGCCCGGGCAGCCGACCAGCCCGAGCACCTCACACAGCGGCGTGACGTGGATCTACCCTGCGGATTGGGTGCCGTATCAGAAGGCTAACTTTGTGACCCCGGCCTTCCCCGGCTATATCTCCGGACACAGCACCTTTAGTCGCTCGGCTGCCGAGGTTTTGACGGCGATCACCGGCTCGGAGTATTTCCCCGGTGGGATGGCCACGCACCTTTCCCCCGCCGACACCAGCCTGAGTTTTGAGAAGGGGCCAAGCCAGCCCGTCCTGCTCCAGTGGGCGACCTACTACGATGCCGCCGACCAGGCGGGGCTCTCCCGGATCTGGGGTGGCATTCATCCTCCGGTGGACGATTTCACAGGCCGTCGGGTCGGATCCGCCTGCGGCAAGGGGGTCTGGGCCGTCGCGCAGAAGTATTTTGATGGATCGGCCGCGGGCCCGCATTCCCGACTCGCGGTGCAGTCTCTGCCCGGCGGCAAGGAAGCGCTCCACTACAACACCCTTCGGTGCATGTATTACAAGCTTCAGTCGACTCCGAGCCTCGATCAGCCCTTCATCGATGAGGCCCCCGGGTTCGTCCAGGCGGTCGGAGCCTCGGTCACGGTGACGAACGTTCCCGCGAATGGGAGCCGGTTCTACCGCGTGATCAGCGGGATCAAACCTTGATCCGGCGGGGGTACTGCTCGTTCGCCTCCCAGTAGGTTTTCTTGAGGCGGATGCGGGGGTCCTCCTTCGAAGGTTGCACCACGCCGTTGGAATCGGTGGCGCGGCTGACGAGGGTGTGATCCCCCGCCTCGGGGCGGTGCCAGTCGAAGGACCAGAAGGTCCAGGCATACTTGGAGTCGCGGTGGGACCGAAGCTCGACCCTCTGCCACCGCCCATCGTCAATCTTCAGCTCCACCTTGTCGAGCGGGGTGCCGTCGGTCCAGGCGGCCCCGGAGATGCGGATAGTCCCATCACGGAGTTTCAGAACCCGGCCCACGAGCGACTTCACGTTCATCAGGCTGACACTTGTCTCCCGCCATATGGTCTTTCCGTCCCGTTCCTCCCCCCGGATCGTGACGTAGTCGCGGGCCATGTACTTGCTCATGTAGCGGCGGTCATGGACCTCGATCCGGTTGAGCCATTTCACCCAGGCGATCCCGTACCATCCGGGGACCACCAGGCGGAGCGGGAACCCATGTCCCTGGGTGAGCGGTTTGCCGTCCATTTCCCAACAAACCAGGACCTCCCGGCGAAAGGCCTCCTCAAGGGAAAGGCTTCGGGCGAAGTTCTGCTTGTAATCGGCTTCCCGGATCTTCTCGACCTTCTCATCGGCTCCGAAGAAGACCACCTCGCGCGCCCGGTCCAGGAGGCCGCACTCCTTCAGCAGTGGCCCGAGGGGGGTGCCGACCCATCGGGCGTTGCCCACGGCTCCCATGAATCCGGTGCCGGCGCCGTTGCCTGAACACTCGATCGTGGCCGTGACCTCGCGTCGCGTGCGGGACTGAATCTCCGCCAGGGTGTACCGACGCGGGGTCCTGACGAACCCCGAAAGATCGAGGCTCCATTTCGAGGCATCCACATCGGACACGACCCCATAGTGGTTCACGGCGAAGAGGTCGCCCACGGGGGTGATCCACTCCCGCAGATCCTCCCATTTGATCATCTTTCGGGTCGGGTCGATCGGTTGTGGATCGAGGAACGGGAGTGGCGTCGATCCCTCTTCGTCCCCGGGAAACCCGAAAAGGGGGAGCGGGTTCTGGGCAAACGCCGCGGCCATGAAAACCACACTGCCCTGAAGGAGGCGTCGACGCGTGAGGGATTGCATGCCCCCATGGTGCGGTCCTGCCGGGGGGTGTCAACAGACGAAACCCGGCCCCTCCGCCCTCTGGGATCCCGCCTACCGGCCGAGGCGATCGAGGATGTTGCGCGTGATCCGGTCGACGACCGGATCCTTGCCGCGGAGCCCGTGGGCCCAGTCGGTCGATCCGCAGGTGAAGACGGTTCCCCCTCGGGTGTAGGTGCCGAGGACGGAGGCCCCGACGCGCCCCTGAGGGAAGCGATCGTACCAGTAGGAGTCATCCGGATGCCACTTGGCCGGGCAGGTGGCCAGGACCACAAAGTTCGTCGGGGTGCCGTCCTTTCCCGTCGGAAACGGCAGACCCTCCTGCCAGGTCATCTCGCAGCCGTCGCACTCGTAACCGACGATCGTGTCCTTGGCACCGAACTCCGTCCCGGTCCCCAGCCCCGTCCCCTCAAAGATCCAATGGGCTGGCCGGTGGACGGTGTAGGCCCCCTTGCCGTCCATAAACTGGCCATGGCTCAGGTGGTATCCCCCCCAGAGGAACCCCACCCCGGTGAGCTGGTTCTCGGGGCGTGCGACCTCATGATGGCTCCAGAGGGTGGAGAGGAGCCGGTGGTCCGGGGTGGCGAGCAGCGGATCGAAGGTGTAGGCCTGTTTCCAGCAGGTGAGGGCGGCACCCTTCTCCTCGCTCCGAACCTGCCAGCAGCAGGTGTTTCCGGAGAAGAACGCCACGTTGCCGCCCCGGGAGATGAACTCCTCGAGATGATCGCGCATGGGCGCGGACCAGTACTCATCGTGTCCGACGCTCAGCACGAGCCGGTAACGGGCCAGGAGCTCCGGATGAAACTCCAGATCCTCGTTGGCGCAATAGTCGAGGGTGTACCCCGCCCCCTCGGCCCACTCCACGAAGGGGCGTTCCCAGGAGCCGAACTGGCTTGCGGGGGGACGCTGAAACGAGACCCGGTGCCCCTGGACACGACCCAGCGCGTTGAAGCTGTAGAGGGAAAAACCACCCCAGGTGTTGTAGGCGTTGTACGTGTTGGAGCTGAGCTCCAGGAGGATCCGGGCCTGCGACCCCGAGGCCGGAGGCCTCAGGATGAAGAAGCACTCCGATTCGGCGGTCCGCCTGCCGCGATGCACGTAGGGGCCTCCGTTGTCGGAGGCCTTCAGAAGGACCTGGTAGTATCCGCTCCTCCAGGAATCCGGTACCTGGAGGCTGACCACGGCAGGCCATCGGCACCCTTGGGAGGAAGCGAGCTCGGGGACGGGGAACCGTGTCCCTGCGATCCCGTGCAGGTTGGTCACCACAGTTCGCTGCGCGCCGATCCTGGCAATCTCGAGGTCAAAGGTCGCGGCGGTGGTGGAAACGTGGAACGTTTGCGTCTCGCCCGCCTCGCAACTCACCAGCCCGGCATACCCCTCGACGAACAGGGAGGGGGGCTCCATGACCTCTCCTGCGGCGAGGGGGCACTGTGGTGCCAGGAGGCCGATGGCCAACAGGAGGAGGGATGCGGTGGAGGTTTGCTTCATGGGGGAGGAGGGGCCCTCGGGCAGCCCTATTTCTTCGGGTCCGCAGGCTCCCCCGGCGCCGGCTTCGGCTTGAGGGGCCACTCCGGGTCGGCGTTGCGTGCGTGCGCGAGCCGCTCCTCGAGCCGGGCGAGGATCTCAGGGTGGGCTGAGGCGAGGTTGTTTGTTTCACCGAGGTCGGTGGCAAGGTCATAGAGTTCCATCCCCTCGCCGACTCCGTTGCGGACTCCCTTCCAGTTCCCCATCCGGATGGCCTGGCGGCTCCAGCCCTCGTGGAACTCCCAGTACAAGGTCTCATGGCGGTTCGTCTGGGCCAATCCCAGCAGATCCCGCTTCATCGAGATCCCATCGAGTCCTGCGGGGATGGGGAGCCCGGCCAGGTCGAGGGCGGTGGGGAGGAAATCCCATGCCGGGAAAAGCTCCTGGCTGACCCGGCCTGCCGGGATCCTGCCAGGCCACCAGGCGATCAGGGGAACGCGGATCCCCCCCTCATAAAGGTCCCGCTTGATGCCGCGAAGCGGACCGCTGCTCTGGTGGAACGAGGCCTTCACCCCACCCTCCGAGTGCGGGCCGTTGTCGCTGGTGAAAATGACGACCGTGTTGCTGGTCATCCGATGGGCCTTCAGGGCGGCGAGCACCATGCCGACGTCGGAGTCGATGCGTGTGATCATTGCGGCCTTGTTCTTTTCGGGCTGCGGCCATGGCTCCTTGGAATAGGGGGCATCCGAGGGGGTTTCCATCCCGTTGCCCGTCGCCCGCCCGAGCTCGTTGTTGGCATGGGGCAGGGTGTAGGCAAGGCAGAGGAAGAAGGGCCGGTACTTTGCGGTCCGGAGGTAGTTGGTGGTCACCCGATCGATCAGGTCCTGGACATACAGGCCGTGCCGTCCCCCCTCGTTCTGCGGGAGGTCCATCACCTGATCGTTTCGGTAGAGCTGGGTGGGGTAATAATTGTGGGCGGCGGTCTGGTCGAGATACCCAAGCCATTCCTGAAACCCCTGGCGGGTGGGGATGCCGCTCGAGCCGGGCAACCCCAGGCCCCACTTTCCGAAGAGCGCCGTCTGATAGCCGGCCTTGTCGAGCAGTCGCGCCACCGTGACATCCGTGGAGAGCAGCGGCCTCTGGTCGTTTCCGCGAATGCGGTTGTGCCCGGTGTGAAACCCGGTCATCAGCACCGCGCGCGATGGGGCGCAGACGGTGCTGCCGGCATAGGCCTGGGTGTAGCGGGTCCCCTCGGCCGCCAGGCGGTCGATGTTCGGTGTCTTGATCCGCGACTGGCCGTAGCACCCGAGGTCTCCGTACCCGAGGTCATCCGCCAGGATCAGGAGGATGTTCGGCTGCTTCCGCTCCAACGCCGCCTTGATTATTTCCTCAGGCGAGGCGCCGTTCACCCGGCCGAAGCCGGCGAACGCGAGAAGCAGAAGGAGAGCGTGGGTCGTGAGCCGTGCGACGATGCTGATCACGATCGAGTTCTACCCCACCGGGGTTTCAGGACCAACCTGAAAATGCCCCACTAGAACCGGAGGTTCAGCACCGCCCGGACTCGATAGTCCGGCACCAGCTGGAGGCCGCTATTCGCGATCCGCACGGGGATGTCCCCTCCGAGTTGGCCGGTGAGGCGGGGACCCCAGTTCACCGTGAGCTGGGGCCCGACGTACACCACGGTCTCCGCGGAATCATCGTCGCTTACCCCGTAGAACGTGTCCTTCCCCTTTGATTCCCCGGATCCCAGGAGCTGGAGCGAGAGGCTGCGGTCGGAACCGAGTTTGAAGAGGCGGCCGGGGCCTGCCGACCAGACCAGGTCGTTGGCGTACCGGTGGCCGAACGACCCGGTGCTGCGGATCCCGTATTGCAGCATCCCTGTTGCCATCCAGTCATGCCAGCGGAGGAGCAGGCTCGACCCGATCAGGCCATCCACCGACCCCGACCCAACGGCAAGGTCGTGTCCCCCGATCCCGCTGTCGGGGATGGGAGCCACGCCATCGATGTCGGGATCGCCGAGGCGGTCGGCGTTCCCGGTGGGAAGCTTCAGCCCCCCCATCAGGCTCCAGGTATAGGTGAATTCCCCCGAGGTCTCGCGAAGCAGCGCGTAGGTCCCGGAGAGGCTGATGTCGCCAAGACCCTGTTCCGTTCCGCTTTGCATGTACGTCCCTTGCGGCCGGGAATACGAACGATAGACCCAGGGGATGTTCAGCTGCACCGTCGCCCGGTCGCTGAGGTGGTAACCGGCAAAGAACTGGGCCACCGAGCTGTCAATTCGCTGCCGATAGGGGGCGTTGTCGATCCGCTGCCCGTTGTCCTGCAGCGTGCCGAAGTGGGTGAACTGTTCGGCGACCCCGCCGAAGAACCCGGGACCTCCCGGGCTTCCCCCTTCCGGGGTGGAATAGACGGAGCACATGTCACAGGCGGCGGCCGGGAGCACCAATGCGCCGGCGAGGAGGGAAAGGGTCAAGGGTTGCATGAGATCGGTTTTCAAATCATGAGCCCACCAGGGGCAGGCTCGGGTTTCACGGTTTAGGGAACTCTCCTGCGGCGCGATTTGGCCCGCAGGGAAGGGACATCAATGGGGTTGAATGGAATCCTCCCATGCCTGGGCATGAGGGAACCAGTCGATCAGGAGGCCGTGAAGCCGGGGCGGGGGGGAGGAAACGGGGGCGGTTCCGCAAGGGTGCCACGCCCCGCCGGACAGGCGGCCAGGACGGGGAGGCAGCTCCGGGGGATCAGCATGAATCTCGGTGGGAGGACGTAAGGGTCGAGTTTGGGGGAAAACTTCCGGGCGCCCTGCTTCTCTTCCCCCTTCTTTCCCGATTCGACGATTTTGCAGAGGGCGCACGGATGCTGTCCATCCAGCGCTTTGTGCACCGCCTGGGTGAAGGAGAGGTCCCGGGAGTAGGAGGCGATCATCCCAACCCACGCGGCGGACTGGAGGAACGTCCAGTGAAGCCCCAGCGAGAGCGAGAGCATGGCCACGAGGATGATTTTCCCCATCGGACGGAACACAATCGCAAGCTCTCAGACCTGCCGTTGAATGTCAATTCGATGCCGGTGAGAGGCGCGGCGGCGGGGGCTCGCTTTGATCGGCTCTAGCTTGAGGGGGGCCCAGTGGCCTGTTCACGCGCGTCCGTCGTTCTCGTTGGAAGCGCGGTGACGCGGAGACGCAGAGGCGGGGACGGAGAGAGACTCGGGGTGAACCCAGAATGGAAAAGGACTTTCGTCTCGAGCCGTGTTTTTCAGCCCCTGCAGTCCGCGTCCCCGCGTCTCTGCGCCTCTGCGATTCCAAGGAGAAGAAGAGGGGGTGTGGATAGACCTTACGTCATCCCTTCCAGGTTCAGCCGGACGGAGCGTGGGTTCGGGTTGGGGCTGCGCCTGGAATCTCCTTGCCTTCCGAGTGGGGGGTGGGCGGATTAGGTGGATGCGAATGTTCAGACTCAACCGAATGCTTCCTTCGGGGGGCCAGTTCTGGGGGGGAGTGCTTGTCTCCGGCATGGCCGCGTGGGGTGCCTGGGGCGCCGATCCGGCGTTCGATCGGGGGGCAGTCCTGGTGTTCAACGAGGAGAATGACCTCTTTGTGAACACGGATCGCCACTACACGCAGGGGATCAAGTTCGCGTACCTCCACGAGGATGGCCACATGCCGCTCGGAATGGCGAAGGTCAACAGCTGGCTCCCGGACTGGGGGTATCGGCCTCTGACCGGGAGAAGCGGATATTCCATCGGCCAGAACATGTACACGCCCGCCGACCTGGGTTCCCGGGACCGGATCCCCACGGACCGGCCGTACGCGGGATGGCTCTATGTCGGGTGGCTCCTGCAGCGCCAGGGGGTGACCCCCGGCCGGGCGATCCCGGTGCAGGAGAGCTTTGAGCTCGAGTTGGGGACCATGGGGCCCTCCTCGCTCGCGCGGCAGGCCCAGACGTGGATTCACCAGCTTCGCGGGTTCGATCTCCCCCAGGGGTGGGCGAACCAGCTCCATGCCGAGCCGGGCTTCCGGCTGAAGTACGAGCGGGCATGGAGGTTCCATCTCGGGGAACCCTCCCGTCCGCTCGGGGCCGAGTTCATTCCCTGGGGCGGGTTCGCGGCGGGCACCATCGAGGATACTCTTCGCAGCGGAGGAATCGCCCGGGTCGGGTGGAACCTCCCGGACGACTTCGGGGTCCGAACCATCGACTCCCTCTCGACCACGGGAGGAGGGGTCAGCAAAGGTTCCCCCTCCCATTGGGGCGGGTATGTGTTCGCCGGCGTGGAGGGGCGGTGGGTGGGGCGCAACGGATTCCTCGACGGGAACCTCTCGGGTCACAGCCAGAGCGTTCGTCGCGAGTGGCTGGTCGGGGATGCCTTGATCGGTTTCAACCTCGTCTTCCACCACCTCGAGGTGGGCTACACTCACGTGTTCCGGTCCCCCGAGTTTGATGCGCAGACGGAGTACAACGAGTTCGGAAGCGTGTACGCAAAAATCCGGTTCTGAACGCCCGGCCGCCGGCGTGGAACCCGGGACGGGGGAGCGCGTGTCAGCGCCCCCAGGTCTTGACCGTCTGCACCCGGGTGATCACCCAGCCGTCGGGGGACCGTTCCAGCGTCGACTTGAGCTCCTGAAATTCCTCCTGCTTCTCGGGACCGATCTTTGCCTCCATCGCCATGGAGACATTGGCGTGGGTCCCGTCGGGGAGGATCTCGATCTTGTAGTCGAAGAGCTCGATGTGGAGTTCCTCGACACTGAAGCGAATCGCTTCGATTCCCTCCATGAGCCCATGGCGCCCCTGCAGCTGGTGCGGGGCGTGGTGCTGAAGGTTGATCTCCACCACGATGTCGGGGCTGAGGAGGGATTTCATCCGGGCCAGTGCCTGTTTCTTGTGGATCGGGGATTCGCCCGGCCCGTAGTTCCAGAGAGAGGCGAGCGTCTGGAGCTGGAGCTGCACTTGTTCCCGGGGGCTCACGGGCCAGAGCCTCCAGAGGGCGAGGCCGAGGGTGAGGAGCAGGGCCCCGAGGAGGAGTTTTCCGGTGCGCGGGCTCATCCTCAAAAAATCACCCGCCCCATGATCCGCTCCCCCCTCACCGTGTCGGCCGTATGGCTCGCCATGTCCATCGAACGGTTGTCGCCGATGAAGAAGTACTCCTCGGGTCGAAGGATGATCTCCGGAAGGTTCCAGCTTCGGTTGGGATGATGGATGTAGGGCTCGGCGAGCGACTCGCCATTGATCAGGACCTCCCCTTCACGGATGGAAAACCGGTCCCCGGGGAGCCCGATGATCCGTTTCACCAGGATCTGCCTTCCGCCTGCGATGTTAATGAGGACGATGTCGCCCCGCTCCGGGGGATGGCCGCGGTAGGCCCGCCGGTAGGCAAGGTGAACCGTCCCATCAAGGAGGGTTGGCAGCATGCTGTCGCCCGAGACGACGAACGGGAGGAGGAAGAACCGGTAGGTGATCGTGACCGCCAGCACCAGGACCCCGATCCGGACCAGGGTCCGCGTCAGGCTCCGGCCGATGAGGAACCGCCGCAGCCCGCTCCATCGTGCTGGGGGAGGGAGATCCGTCATGGCAAGGGGG
>DMJJ01000452.1 GCA_003452185.1 Verrucomicrobiales bacterium
ATCAGGGTGAGGCCGAGGCTCCGGCGGGAGGGGCGGCCGGGGCGGGGGCGCAGGGCGTGGGCGGGGCTCATAGGAAACGCTGGGGCTTGAAGACAAACTCGCGCGCCCCGGCAAGGTTCGTCGCGATGTTCAGCTGACCGCTCACAAAGGTCCGGATCGCCACCTGGTTGCGGGGAGCAGCCGTAGGCTTGTAGGCAGGGGTGTAGTCACCCGGCACCGCCGGCCACATCGCGGTAACCCGCACCTCATACAGGTCCTGCTCCAGGTGATACAACGTCTGGCCGGTCTCCTTCGTCTCCCGCTGGTCGATGGTGTAGCTCTGCCCCTGCTGACGGGTGTTCTCGGTGATGATGGAGTTGGGAGCGATGCTCGTGACCTGCGCCACCTCGACCTTCAACAAGTAATAGAAGGCGAGCCGGTCGGGATCGGCGTTGGGCCCCTTCTCGGAGGCGGGCCCGGCAAGGGAGCGAACCAGGGCCACGGTGTGGAGAAAGTTGCGGTCAGTCGACCCGAGGGCGAGGCGCGGGCTGTTGCCCCAGTAGCGCTCCATCGCCAGGGCATCCAGCGAAACCTTGGGACGGGACATGAGGCGGACGACGTCCGCATCGTTCCCGAAGTAGTTCGACTCAACCTGGAACGACGCGCCGTTGGCGCTCACCCCCCAGACGTAAGCGACATACTGGGCAAGATCGTTCGTGCCGGTCGCGCCGCGACGCAGGGTCTCCATGAAATAGCGGGCGTCCTGCAGGACAACCGTCCGTTCGCGGGTGTCCCGCTGCACGTTCAGCCCCGTGGGAAGCACCCCCAGGACAGCGACGATGGCGAAGCCGATCACCCCGAGGCAGACGGCGATCTCCAGCAGGGTGAACCCGCGGCTCGCCCGGATGCGGGCCTGTTCCATGCGATTCAGGATCATCAGATCTCCCCTCCCTCGACCCGCGCCCGGCCGGTCAACGGATCGACCACCACGCGCTTGATGTAGTTGGTGATCGAGTAGTAGTTGCCGTTGGCGTCGAACGGCGGTTTGACGAGGATGTTCCCCGCCTTCCAGTCGACCGTGAACGACTTGGTCGGCGCGTCGTAATAGCGGACGGGAGAGACGCTCCCCGCCACCAGCGGGATGACAGCCCGCAGGGCCACGTTCCGCTGCCAGCTGTCCTTGTCCCGATTGGTCCGCACATCCCCGTTCTCGCTCAGGGTGAGGGCCCCCGTGTAGTCAAACGCCAGGTAGGGAAGCCGCTTGTAGGTGCTCCCATCCAGGGTTGGGATCGGGATGTCGCCAATGAAGTCCATCGGGAGAAAGCCCGAGAACCGGGGATCGTCCGTGGTGACAAACTTGTTGGTGGAGATGAACACCCCCTCGGGAAGCTCCTTCCATTCGGAGAGGTAACGAAACTCCTCCACCCCAGGCTGGGCTCCGACGGAGTTGCGGGAGAACAGGGCGTAGCCGCGAGCCTGCCGGATGGCCAGAACATCCTTCAGCGGCTTGGTCAGATTGGTCACCGTCACCGTCGGGTCCACCATCGGCATGAACACCACATAGACCGTGGACCGGCCGGTGATGGCGAGCTGCCGCGCCCGGTTCAGATCGTCGGCCAACTGCCGATGGGCCGCGTCCAGGGCGATCGATTTGGTCTTGAACGCCGGGGCGGCAAGGCCGGCGATCAGCGCGATCAGGCCGATCACCACCAGCAGCTCGATGAGGGTGAATCCGCCGCGGGAGCGTCTCCCCCCCACCCCGGATGGACGGACGGGGATCATGGCTTCCAGCTCAGGATGTTGTCCGCATTGGCACCGAGGAGGGCCTTCTCCCCGGCGCTGTACACCCCGTCCGGGCCCAGGGACCAGACCATCACATCTCCAACGAGGACGTAGTCCTTTTCCTTCGCATCCTTGACCAGCCCGGTGTAGCCGGCGTTCTCGTTGCGACCGTTGTCCTCGACGGCCGCCAGCCCGTAGACGGCGTCCCGGGTGCGCTGGGTGAAGTTGAGATCCATGGTGATCACGTACGGCTTGCCCCAGGGGTCACGATACTCGCCGTTGACGTCGATCCCCGGGCTCTGGGTGTCGCGAGCCGGCTTCGGGCCGACGAGGAAGTTTTGCTTCTGGGGGTTGCGCGCGTGATCGACGTTGTAGTTCTTCCCCGGGATGTCGGTGTCGCGGAGAACCGCGATGATCTCGGCGTTGGGGTAAGGGGTCCCCTCAAGACCGAAGGTTCCATCCCCGCCATCAAACTTATGCGACGTGGGGAACCGGCTGTAGGCCGCCTCGTAGGCATGAATCGCCGCAACGAGCTCCGCGATCTCCTTGGCCGCCACCTTCTTCTTGGCGGAGGCCTTCATCTTGTTCACCGCGGGAAGAAGCATCCCGGCGAGCACGGCGATGATGCCGATGACCACGAGGAGCTCGATGAGGGTGAAGCCCCGGCGAAGCGAGCGGATCCCGCGCAGCCCGCGAAGGGTGCGGCAGGGCCCGCGACGCAGCCCGAAAACCCGGGCCAGGGGGCCCGTCTCCTGCGCGGCCGGGAGCGGACGCCGCCCCTGGTCTGCACGAATCATGCGAGGCTCCCACTGGCGATCGACCCAGAGTATGTCCATCGAGTTCGGGCAGCCGGTCTGTTTTACCTTGTTGTCCATATCAGCTGTTGGATGTCACCGCTTGAAATTGCCGATCACCTCGACGTGGTCCTTCTCGCGCCACTCCACCCAGAGATCGAATTTGCCGGGGTTGTTCGTCGGGTTCTGCGAGTTGTAATGCCAGATGATGTGCTGCGGATCGAACGGGTCGTCGCTCCGGATCGGGACGCTCAAGACCTGAACCGGAGGGGAGGAGCCCGGAAGCGTCGAGTGGCCGTTCGGGCGGAGGTTCCGATAAAAGTTTTCCGTCTCGCCCTTCGTCAGCCCGGCGTTCTGGATTCCATCGACTCCAAAGGCCGCCAAAGCCCCGATCGGAAGGTCCGCCTCCCCGTTCAGGAGCTTGTAGCTCTTGGTGGGATTGTCGAACACCGCCCCGACGAGCTCGTAGTAGAGGGTCGGTCGGTCCAGGGTGTTCGTGGTGCTGGGGGGATAGCTCCCGCGCTTGGCCTGGTACTCGGAGATCGCGGTCTCGATCTCGTTCAGCTGGCCCTGGATCCGCCCCTTGAGCTTCTGCCGCCCCCCCGCCACCAAACCCGACATCAGAAGCCCGGCGAGGATGGCGATCACGGCGATCACCACCAGGAGCTCGATGAGGGTGAAGCCTCCCCGCCGCCCGATCCCGAAGCCCACGGTCATCTGTCGCATTGCTTTCATGATTAACGGTCGCGCATCTCGCTCTCGAGACGCTCGCTGATCCACTGCTTGATCATGCTCTGATAGTTCAGGTACCGGGACCGGGCCACCCGCTTGATCCGGGAGAGCAGCCTCGGATCCATCCGAAGCGTGATGCTCACCGACTCACCCAGCTCGCCACCCGGCACCGTCGAGTTCTCCATCAGCCGGAGATCCACCCGGGTCTCCTGCCAAAACGCCGCCTCCGCCGTCTCGCTCTCAAACAGCGGCACCTCTTCCCAGCTCGAGATGGCGTGCATCGAGCCCATGCTTCCCATTTTGTCAGGCTGACTAGCCATTCAATGCCTGGGTCACCTTGCGCTCGTAAAACATCCGCTCCTCCGCCTCGAACGGGCGGGCCAAAATCACCCGGAACTGCTTTCCGTTGGTCCGATACACACTGAACACCCCGGCCCCCCCCAACGACATCCCCAGATTGAAAAACCGGGCCTGAACCGAAAACCGGGGCGAGTCGGGCAGCAGCCGGACCGCAAACGGATCCTCAAACGACTCCTCGATCTCTTTCAGACTCAAGGAGCCGCTCATCATGAACGGCGGACTGTTCCAGTCAAACTCCATGCGTATCCCCGGCTCTGTATATCCATGGCCAATGCAATGTAATGACAATGTATTTACGCACTTCCTGTCTATTCGTCAACGGGGAGATTGCATTTAGTGGCAAAAAAGTCGGCCATCGGGCTGGACCCGATGGCCGACACGAATGCCTGCCGGATTCCGGGGGGGCTTGGAGGCGAGCTTATTTCTCGCCGCCGCCGCCGCCCGGGTTGTCGCCGATGCCTTCCATCAGCTTGATCAGCGGAAGGAAGAGGGCGATGACGATGCTGCCGACGATCACCGCCAGGAAGACGATCATGATCGGCTCGAGGAGCGAGGTCATGGCCGCCACGGCGTTGTCGACCTCTTCGTCGAAGTTGTCGGCGATCTTCATCAACATTTCGGGGAGGGCGCCGGTTTGTTCTCCGACGTCCACCATGCTGATCACCATGGGGGGGAAGATGTTGGCGGCCTCGAGGGGGGCCGTGATCGTCTCCCCTTCCTTCACGCTTTCGTGCACCGCGGCCACCGCGTCCCCGATGACCACGTTGCCGGAGGTTTCCTTCACGATGTTCAGCGATTGGAGGATCGGGACGCCGCTGCTGATCAGGGTGCCGAGGGTACGGGTGAACCGGGCGATCGCCACCTTGGTCACCACGGGCCCGAGGGCCGGCATGTTGAGTTTGAAGCGGTCGAAGAGCCGCCGGCCAAGCCGGGTTTTGACGAACATCGTCAGCGCAAACCCAACGGCCACCGCACCGAGAAAGACGTAGATGAAGTGATTCTTCATCGCCTCGCTGATCGCGAGAACGAACTGGGTAAACCCGGGAAGGCCCTCACCCGGAAGCATGTCCTTGAAGATTTCCTTGAACTTGGGAACCACCCAGATCATCAGGACCGTCAAGATCGTCAAGGCGACCACCATGACCGCCACGGGGTAGAACATCGCAGCAATGACTTTGCCTTTGATCTTCTCCGCCTTTTCCATGAACTCCGACAACCGGGCCAGCACCACTTCGAGCACACCGCCCAGCTCGCCGGCCTTCACCATGTTGACAAAGAGACGGTTGAATACCTTCGGATGCTGCGCCAACGACTCCGAAAAGGTGCTGCCCCCTTCGATCGAACGGCCCAGCTCCCCGATGATGTTCTTCAGGATGGGATTCTTCTCCTGCTTTTCGAGCACGCGAAGACCCCGGAGCAGCGGCAGACCGGCATCCACCAGAGTCGCCAACTGGCGGGTGAAGGTCGTTAGGACCTTGGTCTTCACCCCACCGCCAAACCCGGGGATCTTGATGTTGATCGAGCCCCCACCCTTGCCCTTGGCCGCCTTGCCCCCCTTCGCCCCCTTACCCCCCTTGGCCTCGGCTTCCTTCCCACCGGGCTTGTCCCCGGCCTCCACCACCTTCGTCGGGAAGAACCCCATTTCCTTCAGCCGCCCGATCGCCTCGTTCTGGTTGGCAACCTCCAAGGTCCCCTTGGTCTCCTTGCCACGGGAATCCATCGCGACGTAGTTAAACTTAGGCATAGGAGCTTTGGCTTAGGTGTATTTGACGACTTCTTCGATGGTGGTATCACCATCGAAAATGGTGCGCAAGCCGTCTTCCCGCAAGGTCACCATCCCAAGCTCCACGGCCTTGTGCCGGAGAACAACGGTCGGCGCGCGCTCATTGATTAGACTACGGATCGTGTCGTTGATCACGAGGAGCTCGAAGATACCCTTCCGACCCTTATAGCCTGTATCGTTACAGACAGAACAGCCCCGGCCATAGTAGAAGACTTTCTCCCCTAGGTCGTGGGGCGACAGGTTCAAGAGGCTCAACTGGTTCTCGGTCGGCTCGAAGGGAGCGCGGCACTTCTTGCAGATCGTCCGGACGAGCCGCTGGGCGAGCACGGCCATCAGGGAGGAGGAGATCAGGAATGGCTCCACCCCCATGTCGAGGAGACGCGTGACGGCGCCGGGGGCGTCGTTCGTGTGGAGGGTGCTGAGCACCAAGTGACCTGTGAGGGAGGCTTGGATGGCGATCTGCGAGGTTTCGAGATCGCGCATTTCCCCCAGCATGATGACGTCGGGGTCCTGACGGAGGAACGCGCGGAGCGCCTTGCCGAAGGTCATCCCGGCGGCCTCGTTCACCTGGACCTGCATGATCCCCTCGATGTCGAACTCGACGGGATCCTCGGCGGTGAGGAGTTTGGAATCGACGCTGTTGATACGGCGCAGGGCGGAGTACAGGGTCGTGGTCTTGCCGGAGCCGGTCGGCCCGGTGACGACGAAGATTCCGTTGGGCTGCTGGATCGCATCGCTCGTGTAGTCGTACACGTGCTTGGGAAGGCCGATCGACTCCAGCTCAAGGCTGATCGAGGAGCGATCGAGCACACGAAGCACCACCGATTCCCCGAACGCCGTCGGGAGGCACGACATACGAAGGTCGACCTGCTTGTTCCCGACCGGCACGGTCATGCGGCCGTCCTGAGGCATCCGGCGCTCGGCGATGTTCAGGTTCGCCATGATCTTCAGGCGGGAGATCACCGGGAGGGCAAGGTGCTTGGGCGGGGGCGCCATCTCATACAGGGCGCCGTCGACGCGGTAGCGAATCTTGAACTCGTCCTCAAACGGCTCGAAGTGAATGTCGCTCGCCCGGTCCTGCACGGCCTGGAAGAGAACCAGGTTCACAAACCGGACGATCGGGGCCTCGTTGGCCAGATCCCCCAGCTGCGCCTCGTTCCCGGCGGCCACCTCGGTGATCTCCTTGGCGATGTCGACATCGCCACCGAGCTCCTTGAGGATGTCCCCAACACTCTCGGTCTCCGCACCGTAGTGCTGGTCGATGAGCCGGGCGATGCTGGCCGGGTCGGCCACCACCTGGCTGAGCTCGCGCCGCACGATGAACCCGAGCTCATCGAGGGTCGAGGGATTCAGCGGATCCCCCAGCGCCACCTGCAGGGTGTTGCCGTAGAGGGCCACCGGGACGCACTGGTACATGCGGGCCGTGTTGGCCGGGACCGTCTTGAGGAGCTCCGGGGTGAAGGTGACCGTCCGCAGGTCGATCACCTCGGTCCCGAGGTGGTCAGCCATGATCTGGAGCTGGGCATCGGAGTCGACCAACCCGAAATTCTTGAGGATTTCGCCGAACGACTTGCCCGTGCGATCGTGCTCCTGCATGACCTCCTCGAGCTGGAGGTCGTCGATGAGCCCCCGCTCCCGGACGAGCATCATCAATGGGTCTGAATTCGCTTCGGACATAGGTCTTCCCGGTTGCTACTTCTTCCCCTTCACCGCCATGGCCAGGTCGTACTCCTGGAGCTTTTGCTGGATCGTGGTCGGGTCCTGGGACTTGGTAATGACCTCCTCGCGGGAGATCAACCCGGCGGAGTATTTCTCCATGAGGAACCCGTCGAGGGTCACCATGCCGTACTTGGCCCCAGTCTGAATGTCCGAGTTGATCCGGAACGTCTTGTTGTCGCGGATCAGCGCGCTGACGGACGGGGTGTTGATCATGATCTCGAAGGCCGCCACCCGGCCCGGCTTGTCGGAGCGGGGCAGGAGGAGCTGGGAGATCACGGCCTGGAGCACGGTGCTGAGCTGGATTCGAATCTGCTCCTGCTGGTTGGTGGGAAAGGCGTTGACGATACGGTCGATGGTCTTGGCCGCCCCGGTGGTGTGGAGGGTTCCGAAGACCAAGTGACCGGTTTCCGCCGCGGTGATCGCGGCGTCGATCGTCTCAAGATCCCGCATCTCGCCGACCAGCACGATATCGGGGTCCTGACGGAGGGCGCGCCGGAGGCCCTCGGCGAAGTTCGGCACATCGACGTGAATCTCACGCTGCGTCACCACCGCCTTCTTGTGCTTGTGGTAATACTCGATGGGGTCCTCGATCGTGATGATGTGGGCGTCATCCCGCTCCTCGTTGATGATGTTGATCATCGAGGCGAGGGTGGTGGTCTTGCCCGACCCGGTGGGGCCCGTCACCAGCACCAGGCCACGAGGCTTGTACAGGAGCTCCCGCACGGAGAGCGGGATCCCGATCTGCTCGAGGGTGAGGAGCTTGCTCGGGATCTGCCGGAGCACCATCCCGAAGTTCCCCTTCTCCTTGAAGACGCTGACACGGAAACGCGCCATCTCCCCGAAGGCGAACCCGAAGTCGGCCCCACCCCGCTCGCGCACGCTCTGGATATGGTCCTCGGACGTGATGCTCCGCATCAGCTCCTCGGTGTCCTCCGGCTTCAGGACGGGGCCGTCGACCCGGTGCAGCACACCATGGAGGCGGATGACAGGGGCGGTCCCCACGCGGATGTGAAGGTCCGCGGCCCCTTCGGACACCATCAACTGCAACAGATCGGACATCGAGTAGGACATAAATCTAATTCAGCATTCCGGAGGGTCTGGATCTCTCGGGCTCAGGGATGAAGGTTAGGCATCGGGGGTTGGCCACTGATCATTCGGCATCGGCTGTGGTCGCCTTAATCACCTCGTCCGGCGTGGTGACACCGGCCACCACCTTGCGGGCTCCATCCTCGCGCAGGGAGCGCATCCCCATCTCGCGGGCCTGCCGGCGAAGCTCGGAAGCCGGGGCCTTCTCGTTGATGAGCCGTCGTGACTCGTCGTTCAGGACGTACACCTCGAAAATACCCATCCGGCCCCGGTTGCCCGTGTTGTTGCAGTCCGGGCACCCCTTCCCCTTCCGGAAGTTCGCCTTCTCGACCTTCGCCATGTCGATCCCCAGGGAGGAGAGCTCCTTCTCGGTCGGCACATAGGCCGCGCCGCACTTCTTGCAGATCTTCCGCACAAGCCGCTGCGCCATCATCGCGCGGGTGGAGGAGGCCACAAGGAACGGCTTCACCCCGATGTCGATAAGACGGGTGACCGCCCCCGGGGCGTCGTTCGTGTGCAGGGTCGAGAAGACCAAGTGACCGGTGAGGCTGGCGTTGATCGCGATGGAGGCGGTCTCCATGTCACGAATTTCCCCCAGCATGATCACGTTCGGCGCCTGGCGAAGCATCGCGCGGAGCGCCGTGGAGAAGGTCAGCCCGACGCTCTCGCTCACCTGCACCTGATTGATGCCGGCGAGCACATATTCGACGGGATCCTCGACGGTGATGATCTTCCGGTCGGGGCGGTTGATGAAGTTGAGGCAGGAATAGAGAGTCGTGGTCTTGCCGGAGCCGGTCGGCCCGGTGACCAGGATGATCCCGTCCGGGAGGCCGATCAGCCGCTCGAACGTCTGCTGGTCGTCGGTGAAGAAGCCGAGCTCGGTCAACCCAAGGCGCAGCGACTCCTTGTCCAGAATACGCATGACGATGCTTTCGCCATGCGTGGTGGGGATGCAGGAAACACGAAGGTCGATGGTCTTCCCCCCGACGTTGCACTGGATACGGCCGTCCTGCGGAATCCGCTTCTCCGCGATGGACATGTTGCTCTGGATCTTGAGGCGGCTCGTGATCGAGGCCTGGAGCCGCTTCGGGGGACCCTTCTGCTCCTGGAGGAAGCCGTCGATGCGGTACCGGACGCGGAAGGTCTTGGCGAGCGGCTCCAGATGGATGTCGGAGGCCCGCCCGCGGTAGGCCTCGATGATGATGCCGTTGACCAGCTTGATGATCGGGGCGTCCGCATCGACAGCCTCCGTGTCATCCGCCGCGGCGGCGGTCATGGTCCCGACCTCAACCTCCCCCTCGGTGATGTTCTGGATCATCGAGGCGACGCTCTCGTCGTCCCCGCCGTAAAACTTCGCCAGCGCGGCATCGATCTCATCCTCCGATGCCACCCGCATCTCGATCTCCTTGTGGAGGACGTGATGGAGGCTGTCGAGGGTGCTGAGATCCGACGGGTCGCTGAGGGCGATCACCACGCTGTGGTCGTGGATGTAGACCGGCACCACCTTGTAGCGCTTGGCGATGTGCCTGGGGACGGCGCTCAGGACGTCGTCGGCGATCCGCATCTCCGCCAGGGAGATCATCTCGACGCCGAAGTGGGCGGCCTTGGCCGTGGTGACATCCGCCACTCGGATGAGCCGCTTCTTGAGGAGGGTATCGATGACCCCCTCGGCGGCGGCATCGGCCTCCACCTGCGCGGCATCGACCTGCTGCTTGGTCAGGAAACCAAGGTCAATCAGGTCACTCAGCAAATAATCATCTTTAGCGGCCACAATCAGTTGCAGCTTTCTCAGGGGGTCCGCTCGAGCGGAGAGACAATCCCGGGAAATCGCGCGGAAATATCTACAAACCTGGCACCCAATGTCAAACCTCCCGGCTGCAAAAAGGGTGCGCAACGGTTGGACCCCGGCCGACCCGAACCCTCACGCACCAGAAGGGTTTATAGTTCCCGGAGGGCGGAAGCGATCGGAATCCGGGCGGCCCGCAGCGCCGGCAGCAGCCCCCCGATCAAACCAAGGCCCGCCGCGTAGAGAATTCCCCTCACCAGCAGCCCCGGGGTGACGGCGAAGGCGAACGCCACCTGGCTGAAGCTCTGGTAGTTAAGGGTTGTTGCGCTGAACCCGTCGAAGGCGACATAGGCAACTCCCCCCCCGATCACCCCCCCCGCCAACGAGAGCGCCATCGATTCCGCGAGCACCGACACCGTGACCGGGAGGGAGGAAAACCCCAGCGCCCGCAAGGTGGCGATCTCCCGCGTCCGGACATCCACCGCGTTGTACATCGTGTTCAATGCCCCAAACAGGGCCCCCGCCCCCATCAGGGCGGAGATGACGCCCCCCAACCCCGTCACCAGCCTCACCAGGACCTCCGATTGGCGGGCATAGTAGTCGGGCTGCCGCACAACGGTGACCTGAAGCCGGGGATCGGAGGTCAGCGAGTCCTTGAAACGGAGGAATGCCTCGGGGGATTCCAGCCGCGCGTAGACCGATTGGTAGGTCTCCCCACGGCGATAGGCGGATTGAAGGACATGGGCATCGGTCCAGATTTCCGACTCCGAGATCCCCCCTCCATCCTCAAAGATCCCGACCACCTTCCAGTCGGAAGCCCCAACCCTCAGGGTGGCGTTCAGATCGAGTCCCGCAAACTCTCGTGCCGCGGCCCGCCCGACCACGATCTCATTGCGTCCCGGCTCGAACGACCTCCCTTGGGTCACCCGAACCTCGGGCCTCACCCCAAAGGCAGCCGACCCAACCCCCCTCAGCGGCACGTTGGCATCGGTCCCAGTCCCTCGCTTCGGAAGATTAATGACCACAAAGAGTTCCGGCGAGGCCAACGGACCTTCGGCATTCCGTCGAAGCCCCGCCCCGTCGAGGATCAACCTCACCTCCTCCCGGGCCAACCCGCTCATCATCTCGGTGTCCGAGCCGCTCCTCATGACAATCACGGTCTCGGGGGACCCGGTTCGAACCATCGAGGCTCTGAACCCCTGGGCAATCGAGAGCACCCCGACCAGCACCGCAACCACGCCCGCGATGCCAAAGACCGCCGCAGCCGAGGCGCCGCGGCGCTGCGGGATGGTCCGGAGGCTGAAGAGGGTGACCGACCCGATCTGAAGCAGCTGGTTCCAAAGCGTCATGCGGGGTCGCTCCTCAAAGTCTCCGAAGTGCCTCGGCGAGGTTGACCCGGGAAGCGCGAAGCGCGGGAAAGAGCCCGGTCGCCAGCCCCAAGCCGGCGATGAGCCCCACGCCGAGCGCCAGGTCGGGAGTGGAGAGGTGAAAGTTCGGCAGCACACCCCCCGTAGGGTCCCAAGCCGAGAACAGGCCCCACGCCACGCCAAGCCCAAGTCCCCCCCCGGCGCCCGCGAGCAGGAACGCTTCCGCCAGCACCAGGGCCACGGCCAGGTGGTTGGGGAACCCGATCGCCTTCAATACACCGATCTCCCCGGTCCGCTCCCGAACCGACTGGGCCATTGTGTTCCCGGCGATCAGCAGGATTGTGAAGAACACGGCGCTGAGGATCGCCCGGATGATGAGGCCGATGTCCCCAATCTGCCTGGCAAACGAGGCCACGAACGCCTTCTCGCTCTCGGCCTTCGTCTCCCACGGGGAGTTGGCGAACTCGTCATCAATTTTCCGCGCGATTTCCTCCGATCTCGCCGGGTCCGAGACCCGCACGACATACCACCCCACCATCCCGCGTCCCTCCAGGACGCGGGATTCATCGAAGTAGTCATACCGGAAGAACAGCTGCGTCTCGTCCGCGCTCTTGTCCTTCCCTTCGTAGATTCCCACCAGGTCGAACTCCCAGCTCGGCTCCCCGCCGGCCCGCCTCCAGATGGTGGCCTGAATCGGGATCCGGTCCCCGACCTTGAACCCGTACTTGCGGGCAGTCTGCCGCCCCACCACCGCCCCGGTGCGGCGCCCCATCCAGTCGTGCATCTGCGCCTCGGGGAGTCGAAATTCCGGATACATCCGGAAAAACTCCTCGGGCTGAACCGGGATCTGGGGAAAGAAGTTTTTCGGCTCCTGATAGATCCCGCCAAACCAGGTGGCATGAACCACCTGCCTGACCCCGGGGATGCGGGCAATCCGGTCGAGGTAGCTGACGGGCAACAGCTGGATGATCGACACCTTGTGCCGCACCACCAGCCGGTCCTGCCCCTCAACGGTCACCTCCGCCACGAGCCCCGAGCGGATGGCGGAAAGGAACCCGTAGAGGAGAAACGCGACCGCAATCGAGAGAAGCGTCAGAAGAGTTCTGAGCCTCCGCCGCCAAAGTCCCCGCCAGATGAGGGGAAGGAACCTCATGCGACGGGTGGGGAGGCGAGCAACTGCCCCTTCTCAAGGTGGACCACGCGACCCGCGCGCGCGGCCGCATGCGGGTCGTGCGTCACCATGAGGATCGTGGTCCCGTGGTGGCGGTTGAGGCCCTGGAGCAGGTCCAGGATCTCATCCCCCGACTTCCGGTCGAGGTCGCCCGTCGGCTCATCGCAGAGGAGGAGCGTCGGGTCGGTCACGATCGCGCGCGCGATGCCGACGCGCTGCTCCTGTCCGCCCGATAGCTGCCGCGGGTAGTGCTTCGCGCGGTCCCCCAGTCCGACGACGCGCAGGGCGATACCCGCGCGCTTGCGGCGCTCCGCACGGGACAGCCTCGTCAGCAGGAGCGGCAACTCGACGTTGCGCTCGGCGGTCAGCACGGGCAGCAGGTTGTAGAGCTGAAACACAAATCCGATGTGCTTCGAGCGCCACCGCACGGGACA
>DMJJ01000265.1 GCA_003452185.1 Verrucomicrobiales bacterium
CCAGTGCTCGGGGGCAACCGAGGTAAGCCCGGCCGCGGTCAGGAGCGACGCGTAACCCGGGTTGTGGGCCCTCTGGAACTCGAACACCTCCAGGGCAAGCCCCTCAAACTCCAATTCGTTCCCCGCCGGACCCCGTCCCCCCCCGGCGCCCCCAGGCAGAGGGGTGTTCCGGGTGATGAAATCCCGGATTCGGGAGCTCAGCACCCCCGGTAAGGATGAGGATAAAATTGAATGCATGCGGTTTTCGTCAAGGCGCTTGCGCACCGGTGGCTGGTTTTCCGCGACAGCCGGCCGGTATAGTTACACCGAAGCCCCCACCGACGCAAGCCACCGGGGCCTCCCCACCCCTATCAATCTCTCTTATCCATGAAAGGGCTTGCGATCACGTAACTTCATTTGTTAAACCCTTCGCGGTTTCTATGGCTGCAATTGGGCGATTTCAAAAGGGCGACGAGATTTTTTACGCCAAGGTGGTCGACGGCGAATTGTTTCGCCTGCACGGCGACGTATTTGGCTCACCTTCCTTCGATAAGAAGCCGACGCCCTTCAAGGGCCTCCGCACGCTGACCCCCGTCAGCCCGTCCAAGGTCATCGCGGTGGGGCTCAACTACGCCGACCATGCGCGTGAGGCGAACAAGCCGCTGCCCAAAGAGCCGCTCTTCTGGCTCAAGGCTCCCACCTCCCTGATCCCGGACGGGGCCAAGATTGAGATTCCGTTCCCGAACCACCGGGTTGATTTTGAGGCGGAGCTTGCGATCGTGATCGGGCGACGGGTCCGCAATGTCACGCCGGCGGCCGCGGCCCGGTATATTTTTGGCTACACGGCTTCGCAGGACATCAGCGATCGGACGATTCAGAATGCCGAGAGCCAGTGGGCGCGGGCGAAGTCGTTCGACACCTTCACGCCGCTTGGGCCGTATATCGAGACCAAGATCGACCCGCATGATCTGACCATCCAGCTGTTCCAGAACGGGCAGCTCCGGCAGAATTCCAACACCAGCCAGTTGATCTTCAACTGTTTCCAGGTGGTCAGTTTCATCTCCACCAACATGACGCTCCTTCCCGGGGATGTCATTGTGACCGGCACGCCGAGTGGGGTTGGGCCGATCGAGAGTGGTGATCGCCTGGAGGTTCGGATTCAGGGTTTGGCCCCGTTGGTCAACACGGTGAAGTAAGTCCGGCGACGGTTTTCGAGTTCTGGACTGCGACGCCCCTGCGTCGCAGTTCCCTTTCCCCCGAGGTGCCGCTACCCGATCCCTCCCGAGGTGTTCCCGCGGATTCCCCCCTGCCGCCGGCCCCACGCCGCTGAGGCGATCCCCCCGACCACCCAGGCCACGCACGCCCAGCCGAAGAGGTCCCCAAACCGCCGATAGAACGTCCACGGGCCTGGGGATGCGATTGGAAGCCTGACCCGTTTCACCCCCTCGCCGTACTCGCTCGTGAACCCGGGCGATTGCGCGGACAGGATCCTTCCCGTGGCATCCACCCAGCAGCTGATTCCGTTGTTGGCGCACCTCACGAGGGGGAGGCCGGTCTCGATCGCCCGGAGGGAGGCGTTCGCCGCATGTTGCCACTGCTGGGCGCTTTCACCAAACCACCCGTCGTTTGTCAGGTTGAGGAGGAACTCGACCTCCTGCTGCGACTGGTCCCGAACCAGCCCGGCGAACATGTCCTCGAAACAGATGAGCGGGGCGAACCGGGCTTTCGGCTCCCCGATCTGGAACCCAACCCGCCGTTCCCCCGGCGTGAACCCCCCCGTGATCGGGGTGAACCACTTGAGGAACGGGAGCCATCGGAGGAGCGGCACGTACTCGCCGAAGATCACCAGCTGTCGCTTCCTGTAGGTGGCTTCGATGCCGCCTGAGGGGTTGAGAAGGAACGCGCTGTTGTAATAGTTGGTCCTCCGTTGCCCGCCGGCGTCGACCTGCACCTCGGCGTCGTCGCTCCCCAGGGCAAGCCAGGTCCTTCCCCCCTTGAGCAGGGAGGCCACGGCGTCGGAGGTCTCGGTGTCGTAGCGGATCGGATAGGGGAGGGCCGCCTCGGGCCAGACCAGGAGATCAGGCCGGGAGGCGAGGGCCGTTCGGGAGAGTTGGAGGAGCTTGGCGAACCGGGCGTTGCTCTCCCGGTCATCCCAGATCATGGTCTGGGGAATGCTCGGCTGGACCAGCGCGATGTCGAGGGTCCGCCCTGGCGGGGGGGCAGGGGAGACCACCCGGGTCCACCCCCAGACGGAGAGTCCCAGCACGGCAAGGAACGGGAGGGCGACCTCGCGCTGCCAGGCGTTCCGTCGGTCCGGAGAGTGGAGAAGCACCAGCACGCCCATGAGCAGGGAGGCCGACCCCCAGACCACGAGGAACGAGATCCCGAAGACGCCGGCAAACCTCGCCACCTGGGTGATCAGGAGCATCTTCGACTGGGAGGCGCCAAGGAGGTTCCATGGGAACCCGCTGAAGAGCCTGGCCTGAATCATCTCCCAGGTCACCCACGCGGCCGCCGCCATCAAGGCCCACGCGGTTCGCCCTCCCCAGGTCGTCCCCGCCACGCGGTCGGTGGCGCACTGGAGCAGCGACCCGCCCCCGGGGACCGACCTGGAGGCAAGACGACTCCAGCAAAAACGGGCCCAGATCGCGGGGTACAGGGCGAGGAAGAACGCCAGGGCGAGCCATCCAAGGATCGGATAGAAACCGACAGGGATGCAAAGGATCCAATAGAGACCCGCCAGATAGTGGGCCACCCCGGCGGTGTAGCCGACCCGGAACATCACCCGAGGGGAGGCTCCAGCCGTGGCCAGCAGGATCAGGCCAGGGGCGATCCAGGCGAGTCCCGCGATATCCCATTTGGGGAACGCGGCCGCCCAGCAGAGCCCCGCCATGACGCCGAGCCCGTAGCGCGCTGCCGCCATCTGTTTTGGGGTGGAACATTCCACCGGCCGAGCATCGGTCAACCGCTCCCGCAGGGCAACCGCGAAGGGAGGGGCGGGCATCCCCCCGGGGGCGGGGTCTGCTCGGTTCGTAGTCGCGTTCGAAGGGGGGATCGGTTAAGAGAAACGGACACGTGCCCGGTTTCCCAAACAACCTCGCGCTCCGATGGCTGGTCCGCTGTGGGATCTCCCTGATCCCCTGCCTGGCAGCCCTCTGGGCCCTGGTGGGGGGGAGTTCCTGGGGCGATTCGCTCGTTGAGGCCAGCTACGATTCCCTCTTTCGGCTGACGGCCCGCTGGCAGCCGAGGCTCGAGCAGTCCCCCGTCACGATCATTTACCTCGACCTCCCCTCCTACCAAAGCCAGAAGCAAAGTCTCAACAAACCGTGGGACCGGGGGCTCCACGCCCGGCTCTTGCGCCGCCTGAAGGAGGCCGGTGCACGGGCGGTCGTGTTCGACATCCTGTTCAACGAGCCGGGGCCCGACCCTGCGGCCGACCTCGAGCTGGCAGAGGCGATCCGCCAGCAGGGGGCGGTGGTCCTCGGGGCGGAGGTCAGCAAGCCAAGCAGCCGCTCGGCGGTCGGGGACGGGAGCCTCTCGGTGGTGGTCGATGCTCCCGCGCCGATGTTTCTCAAGGCGGCCGCCGGATGGGGGCTCGCCGAATCAACGGTGGATGATGACTTTGTGGTCCGACAGCATTTCCCCGGGTTCCTCCGTTCTGATCAGCCCAGCGTGGTCTGGCGGGTCGGGCGTCTCCTGGGGCTTCCAACGGCCCGGACCGTGGAGCAGGCTGCCGAGGAACGCTGGCTCCGATACTACGGCCCGCCTCTCTCCATTCCCCACGTCAGCTACGACTCCGCCCTCCAGCCCGCCACCGACCCGGGGCTCTTTCGCGACAAGGTGGTGTTCGTGGGGGCCCAGCCGATGGCCGGGGCGTTCGGGGAACGGCGGGATGAGCTCCGAAGCCCGTTCCGGAAGTGGAACGACCGGGACCTCTTCATGCCCGGGGTCGAAGTCCACGCGACCGAGATGCTGAACCTCATCCGGGGCGACTGGCTTCGGCGGCTGCCCGGGGACATCGAGATCGGAATCCTCCTCGTCACCGGGCTCCTGAGCGTGTGGGGCCTCCGCTGGCTGCGCCCGGTGCCCGCGACATTCCTCGCCGTGGGAGCCGAGGGGCTCGTCGTCGCCGTCGCGATGGGCGGGTTTCTTCTCCAGCGGCACTGGTTCCCGTGGCTCCTGGTGAGCGGGCTCCAGATCCCGCTCGGCCTCGGCATCTCGATCCTCGCCCACTCGGTGGAGTGGTACCGCACGAAACGCCGCATGGAGGCGGAGCGAAGGGTCGCCGAGGAGAAGATCCGGGAGCAGGCTGCCCTCATCGACAAGGCGCAGGACGCGATCCTGGTTCGGGATTTGCAGGGTGGGGTCCTCTACGCGAACCCGAGCGCCGAGCGCCTCTACGGCTGGTCGCTTCGCGAACTCCAGGCCGGGGTCGCCGGCATCGGTCCGATGGATTGGCAGGATCCCGGCATCCTCCAGGCCCGGCTCGCCACGGAGCGGAGCGGGGAGTGGGTGGGAGAGCTTGCGCAGCGGACCTCCAGGGGACGGGAGCTCCTGGTGCAGAGCCGCTGGACCCTGATCCGGGATGCCGGGGGCGCACCCCGGTCGTTCCTCCTCATCCTCACCGACATCACCGAGCGCCGCAGGCTCGAAACCCAGGTCCTGCAGGCCCAACGGATGGAAACCATCGGGGCCCTGGCCGGCGGCATGGCGCACGACCTCAACAATGCCCTCTCGCCGATCCTGATGGGGGTCCAGATCCTCCGCCGCAAGCCCCAGGATCCGGAGAGTCAGCAGATGCTCTCGATGCTCGAGACCAACTGCCATCGCGGGGCCGACATCGTGCGGCAGGTCCTTCTCTTCGCCCGTGGCCGGGACGGGGAACAGCAGCGCATCCTGCCAGGCCAGCTCCTCCGCGAGATGGAGCAGGTGGTTCGGCAGACCTTCCCCCGCGGACTCCGCGTGAGCGTCATGGCCCCGTCGGATCTCTGGCCCGTTCGCGGCAACCCCACCCAGATCCATCAGGTTCTGCTCAACCTCTGCGTGAATGCCCGCGACGCCATGTCGGAGGGGGGCGACCTCACCCTCGCCGCCGACAACGCCACGGTCTCGGCCGACGAGGCGGCGCGGATCCCCAACGCCACCCCCGGGGAGTACGTGGTGATCCTCGTGGCCGACACCGGGACCGGAATCGCACCCGAGGATATGCCCAAGGTGTTCGAGCCTTTCTTTACCACCAAGCCGGTGGGGCAGGGAACCGGGCTGGGGCTTCCCACCGTCAGCCGCATCGTCCGCCAGCACCGGGGGTTCATCGATGTGAAGAGCGAGGTTGGTGTCGGGACCACCTTCGAGATCTACCTGCCCCGGGAGGCTGCGGCGGAGGCAGGGAGCGAGGAGAGCCGGGAGGTTCTTCCGGCTCCCGCCCGGGGGCACGGGGAGCTCCTGCTGGTGGTGGACGACGAGCAGGCCGTGGCGCAGATGATCCGCTCGACCCTCGTGGAACAGGGATATCGTGTCGAGTGTGCCGTCAGCGGGGAGGAGGGGCTCGCGCTCCTGGATCAGCACCGGGGGGGCGTCGGCTTGATGCTGCTCGATTGGCAGGCCCCTGCTGCGGGGGAGGAGCCGGCGCTGCAGCGGATCCGGGCCCGCCACCCCTCGCTGCCCGTGGTGCTCATGAGCGGGGGCGTGGAGGGGGATCCGGCCGCCTTCGCCGCCCGGGAGTCGGGCGCGGGGCTCCTGGCCAAGCCGTTCGGCGCAGCCCAGCTTCTCGCCGCCGTGGCGGGGGTGTTTCGCCGCTGAGGCCGCCCCGCCCGGGGGGGGCGGTCTTCCGTGCAACGCCCGGTGGGCTTACTCCGCCACGTAGACGTTCTTCAGCTCGGTGTAGCCTTCCATGGCGGTCATGCCGAGATCCCGCCCCAGGCCGCTGGTCTTGAACCCGCCGAACGGGGCCTCCACGTGCACGCTGCTGTGGCTGTTGACACTCAGCACACCGCTCTGGACAAGGCGGCTGACACGGAGCGCCCGGCGCAGGTCATTGGTCCAGACCGAGCCGCTCAGGCCGTACGGGGAGGCGTTCACCTCGCGGAGCATCTCCCCCTCGTCCTCAAACGGGGTGATGCAGACCACGGGACCAAAGATCTCCTCGCGCCAGCACCGATCTCCCTTGGCGACATCCAGCAGGACTGCGGGCTCAAGGTAGTAGCCACGGCCCGAGGGGCGGCTCCCGCCGCACGCGAACCGGGATCCCTGCTTGCGCGCATCTCCCAGAAATTCCTCGACCGTGCTCCGCTGGCCCGCGGAGACCAGGGGCCCAAGCTGTGTGGACGGCGACGTTGGGTCGCCGATCACGAGTTTTCGCGTGGCTTCGACGAAGGTCTCCACGAACCGTTCGTACACGCTTTTCTCCACGAACATCCGGCTCCGGGCGCAGCAATCCTGCCCCGTGTTGGCAAACACGCTCATCGGGGAAGTCTCCGCCGCCCGCTTCCAGTCAGCGTCGGCAAAGACGATGTTGGGGGATTTTCCACCCAGCTCCAACGAGACCCGCTTCAGGTCGCGGGAGGCTAGTTCCATGATCCGCCGTCCGATCTCGGTCGAGCCGGTGAAGGAGACTTTCCGGATCAGGGGATGGGTCACCAGGGCATCCCCGATGGATGACCCCGAGCCTGGGAGCACCTGAAGGACGCCGGGGGGAAGTCCGGCCGCGTGGGCGATCTCCCCCAGCGCGAGGGCCGTGAGGGGGGAGAGGGAGGCGGGCTTCAGGATCACGCAGTTGCCGGCAGCCAGGGCCGGGGCCGCCTTCCAGCAGGCGATGGGGAACGGGAAGTTCCACGGCACCACCGCGGCCACAACCCCCATGGGCTGCCGGAGGGTGAAGTCGAAGCCGCCCCGGGAAACCGGGATGGTCTGGCCGTAAAACCGGGTGATCCCCCCGGCGTAATACTCAAAGACCCGGGCCCCCAGCCCCGCCTCGTCCCGCGCATCGGCGATCGGCTTCCCGATTTGAAGCATCTCGAGCTGGGCGATCCGCTCGAGGTTCTCCCTCAGGAGGCGGGCGACGTTGAACAGGATCTCGGTCCGCTTCCCGGGGGCCATGTCGCGCCACCCCGACTCCCACGCCCGGTGGGCCGATTGCACCGCGGCCTCCACGTCGGGAAGCTCCGCAGCAGCGACATTCGCAAACGGATGCTCCGTCGCAGGGTTGATGAGCGGGGTGCGGCGATTCGCGGCGCCGTCCCGATAAGCGCCGTCGACAAAGAGCTGCGTCGGAGGAGTCGTCATGTCGGGGGGAGTTTGGTCGGCTTCCCGCCCCCGGTTCAATACAGAATGGGGCCAGGGGGGCCCTTGAAGCGCTTTCTCTCCAGGCCGAACCAAACCACCAGCAGAAGCCCCACCGCCCCACCGACGATCCAGATCGCCTGCTCGTTCGGGGGTTGCATCCCGATCACGATCAGGAAGAGGCACCCCAGGGTCGCCACCACCGCCAAGGGCCGGTAAAACGACCCCAGATGCCAGGGGCCCATCCTCCTCCACGTCCGGCCATGGGCAAAGAATCCCGCGGCCACCGGGAGCACGTAGGAGATGTACATGAAGATCACGCAGGCCGCTGCGATGGTTGTGTACGGGACTGAAAGGGTGAACAGCGCCGCCAGGACCGCCGAGGTCCAGACCGCCACGGAGGGGGAGCCCGTGCGGGGGTTGACCCTCCTGAGACCCGCGGAGCAGGGCAGCCCCCCGTCGCGGGCGAAGGCATACGTCATGCGCGAGGAGGAGGTCAGCGCGGCCAGGCCGCAGAGGTACTGCGCCACGACGATCCCGGCGAGCAGCCCCCAGGCAAGCCCCGGCCAGAGGGTTGACTTCAAGACCCACTGGACGACATCCGCCCCCTTGGCCACACCCTCGGGGATCGAGGGCATCGCGAGCAGGATCGCACATGCCATCAACCATCCCAGCAGGCTCGAGACCCAGACCGACCGGATGATCCCGCGCGGAACGTTCCGTGCCGCATCGAGGGTTTCCTCGGACGTGTGGGCCGAGGCGTCAAAGCCCGTAATCGTGTAGGCCGGGAACAAAAACCCCAGGGCAAAGAGCCACGGGATGTTCCCCTGCCGTGGGAAAATGGCCCCCCCCTCGGGAAGCCCGCTGTAGTTGGTGAAGGTCCAGAGACGCGACCACTCAAAGTGGTGTGTGGTGGCGGCGAGCGCCGTGGTCAGCACCGCCGTGATCCCCAGGATCAGCCACCCGCTCAGGTCGGTCAGCCGCGTCGTGAGCCGTATCCCGTAGTGGTTCAACATCCCCTGCGACAGGGTCATGGCAACCACCACCCCGGTTCGAATGGCCTGGGCGTGCGCCCCGTCCGGCGTGACCCCGAATGCCGCGGTCGTGAAGTCGTACGTGCCGGCGTTGATTGCGGCCAGCACGGTGATCAGGCCCGCCAGATTGAACCACGCCGTCACCCAGCCGCAGGCCCTCCCCCCGAGGATGCTTCCCCAGTGGTAGAGTCCCCCGGCCGTGGGGAAGGCCGAGGCCACCTGGCCCATCGTGAGGGCCACGGTCATGGAGAAGAGGCAGACCAGAGGCCAGCCGATGCCGATGCTCGCCCCCCCCACGCTGCAGAGCCCCACCTGGAACGAGGTGATCCCGCCCGCCAGGATGCAGATGATCGAGAGGGAGATGGCGAAGTTGGAGAACCCGCCCATCCGTCTCGAGAGCTCCTGCGTGTACCCCAGCGACCGCAGAAGCCGCTCGTCATCCGGGGGGGGCTCGGGGGAGGAGTCCATGGGGTGGGCGAACGCCGCAGCCTCAGAGGACTTCCTCGTACAGACGGCGGAAGTCGTCCCGGGTAACCGGCACGGCGTTGGTCTTGTGGCACGGGTCGTCGACCGCCTGGGCCACGAGGGCGTCGAGGTGTCCTGGTGTGACTCCGTGGTCGCGGAGCCGGGTGTTGAGGCCCAGGGAGGCGAGGAACTCTGCGAAGAACGTGATGGTCCGCTGGTCCGCCTCCGCCTCCGTGGCCTTGAAGAGGTCGAGGCCGCAGGTCAGGCCGACCCGCCGGTAGAGCCCCGGCTTGCGGGCGGCGCAGAACTTCATCCCGGCCACCAGGCAGAGGGCGTTCGCCAGCCCGTGGTGCATGCCGCACAGGGTCGACAGGGGGTGGGCCAGCGAATGGACGACGCCGAGGTCCTTCTGGAACGCCACCGCCCCCATGGCAGCCGCAACGAGCATGTGGCCGCGGGCTTCGAGGTCCTTCCCGTTCCGGACCGCCCTGGGCAGGGCCTCCACCACGAGCCGGATTCCCTCGAGGGCGATCCCATCGCACATCGGGTGGAACTGCGGGCAGGTGAAGCTTTCGATGCAATGGGTGAGGGCGTCGGCCCCCGTGGCCGCCGTGAGCTTCGGGGGAAGGCCCGCCGTGAGCTCCGGATCCAGGATCACCAGCCGCGCCAGCAGCTCCGGATGGAACAGCACCGCCTTGCGGTGGGTGGCATCGAGGGTGATGACGGAGCTCCGTCCCACCTCGCTCCCGGTGCCGGCGGTGGTCGGGATGGCGATGAACGGAGCGAGGCCCGACCAATCAGGTTCATCGTAAAACTTCGCCAGGTCGTACCCTGGCCGCTTGACCAGCAGGCGGGCGGCCTTGCCGGCGTCCAAGGCGCTTCCGCCGCCGATGGCCACCACCCCGTCGCACCCGCACTTCACGAAGAGGGCCGCGGGCTCCTTCACGTCGTTCTCGACCGGGTTGGGATGCACCCCCGCGTAAACAAACCACTCTTGGTCGCGGCGGTCGGGCCCCAGCACCGCCGCCAGCGACTTGAACGCGTCGGTGGGCAGGAGCCCGGGATCCGTGACCACCAGCGGACGGCGGATCCCGAGTTTGGCCATGCGGGCGGGGAGCTCCCGGACGGCGCCGGCTCCGA
>DMJJ01000026.1 GCA_003452185.1 Verrucomicrobiales bacterium
CATTCTCCAGGAGGGGGGCATCGATGCCCTCCCACCCCTCGAATAACCCCCCTCCATTAACCCAAACGACTCTGGCTGAACAACCTCCATGGAGGGCCAGCCAACGGGAGCGCCCCTCGCGGGGGCAGCCCCAGCCCCCCCCTCCGTGGAACCCGGAGGAGGGACGCAACCCGGTGGAGGAGCAAAACTTTTGCTGACGACCGCTTGATCTGTGGCGCGACATCAACGACAGTATTCGGACCCTATGTCGTTGAACCACGTCTGCCGCGTAACGTCGTGCCTTGGCAGGCACGTGATGACCCGTCTCACCTCGCTCAACCCCCTGCCTGTAAAAGCCCCCGTCCTGGGACCGGCCTTGGCAGGTGCGGCCGCCCTCCTCGTGGGGGCTGCCTCCGCCCAAGCGCAAGGAACCCCTCCGGTGACCTTCGTCATTGAGGCCGAGGACTACAACTTTGGAGCAGGCCAGACACTCCCCATCGCCAGCCAGATGCCCTATCTGGGGGGTGCCTACAAGGGACACGCCGATGCCACGAACCGGGTGGATTTCAGCCGGACGGCGAACGCCTCCTTCCCCATTTACCGTAACGACACCCGGGTGCCCATCATGGCGAACCCCGACTACGACCGCGGCGCGTGGTCGGTCGCGGAGAATTACCGCCTCGTGCTGATCACGGGGGGTGAGTGGTTCAACTACACTCGGACGTTCCCGGCCGCGAAGTACCGGGCAGTCGCGGCGATCTCGCACGTCGACCTGGGGGATGGACTGACACAGGGGACACTCCAGCGCATCACCTCCGCGGCCACCAACGCCACACAGGCGGTCTCGACCCTCGGCACGTTCCGGGGACCGGGAACCGGGGCGTGGGGCCTCAATACCCTGGTCCCGTTGAAGGACACGAAGGGGAACCTGCTCGTGTTCGACCTCGCCGGCACGCAGACGCTGCGGCTTGTCACCACGAGCGGCGACTTTGACTACATCAAGCTGGTGCAGGTGCTCGCCCCGTCGATCGCCACCCAGCCCGCCGCGACCACCGTGGCCGAGAACCATGCGACCACGTTCAGCATCGCCACGGCCGGTGAGGACCCCGCATTCTTCCAGTGGCAGACCAACCAGGTGAATGTCGCCGGAGCCACCGGCGCGAGCCTCAGCCTGACCCTTCCCCTCTCGGCGGACGGAATCCTGGTGCGCTGTGTGGTGACGAACCAGGTGGGCACGACCCTCAGCGCGGAGGTCCCGCTCCACGTGGTTCCCGACATCGATGCGCCAGTGGTCGCGGGGGCGCAGAACTTCGGGGCCTCCCTGGTCCGCCTCCGGTTCAACGAGCCGGTGTCGCTCCCCTCACCCGCCTCCCCGTCGAACTTCAAGATCGATGGCGGCGCCTCAATTCTCAGCGCCGCCGCAGGCCCGACATCGAACACGCTCGACCTGACCGCCTCCGGGATCCAGTTTGGCAAGACCTATACCATCAAGGTCAGCGGGGTCCGCGACTTGGCCACCACCCCCAACACGATCGTGGCGGAGAGCCCGGTCAGCTTCACCGCGATTGACTACACCCTCCAGGACATCGGCAAGGTGGCCGTCGCGGGAGCCGTGGTCCGCAATGGCCCCGGGAGCTTCGATGTCACCGGCGCCGGGGCGGATATCATCGGGACGTCCGACCAGTTCCAGTTCGGTTTCCAGCCGCTCGCCGGGGATTTCGATCTCCAGGCCCGGGTGGAGTCGATCGATATCACCGACCCGTTTGTGAACGCGGGCCTCATGGCCCGTGACTCGCTGGCGGTCAACGGCCGGTTCGCGGGTGCGTTTGCCTCCTCGGCGCAGCTCGGATGCTATTTCAAGACCCGCTCGGCAACCAACAGCGCGGCCAGCAGCCTGACGCCATCGCCCGCCATGCCGGTCAACTACCCCCAGACCTGGCTCCGGCTGCGGCGCCAGTCCGGGACAAACTTCACCGGGTTCGCCAGCCTGGATGGAACCGCCTGGGTGCAGCTCGGGGTGACGAACCTGGCCGGGATGCCCGACACCCTGTTCGTCGGCCTCTCGGTGGCCAGCGAGCTTTCCAACGTCGTCACGCATGTGAAGTTCCGGGATGTGGGCCCCACCGTCAGCACCAGCGTCATCCCGTCGCCGACCCTGGCCTCCGAGCTGATCGGGCCCTCGAGCCGGCGCACCGGGCTCATCTTCTCCGAGATCATGTATCACCCGAAGCCGCAGGCCGGGGTGACCGCCAACCTTGAGTTCGTCGAAATCTACAACACGGGAGCCGTCTTTGAGGAGCTCACCGGCTACAGCCTGGCCGGGGGGATCAGCTATGCGTTCCCCGACGGATTCCAGATCCTCCCGGGGCAGTTTGTCGTGGTGGCCGCGGATCCTGCCGCGCTTCAGGCGGCGTACGGAATCCAGGGGGTCCTCGGCCCCTGGCAGGGCTCGTTGAAGAACTCCGGGGACACGGTCCAGCTGTTTGACGCCCACGGTGCGATGAAGCTCAGCGTGACATACTCCCCCGAGCCTCCGTGGCCCGTTGCGGCCGACGGGGCCGGCCCCTCCCTCACCCTGACCCGCCCCAGCTATGGCGAGGGGAGTCCGAAGGCCTATGGTGCCAGCGCGCGGATCGGCGGAACCCCGGGCCAGAATGACCTGGTCTCGCTCGACCCGCGGCAGTCGGTCGTGATTAACGAGATCCTGGCCCGCCCCGCCGGGCTCGATGCCGGGTTCGTCGAGCTCTACAACACCGGCACCGGGCCTGTGAGCCTCGCCGGGTGCGTGCTGACGGACGATCCTGCCACGAACAAGTTCACCTTCGCGGCCGGAACCCAGATCGCCGCCGGGGCGACTCTCTCCGTCACCGCCGCCGAGCTTGGCTTCGCCCTCAAGGCCTACGGCGACACCCTCCTGCTCCTGGCGCCCGCCCCCTCCGGCCAGGTGCTGGACGCGGTGAAGTTCCCGGCCCAGGAGGCCGGCGTGAGCTTCGGCCGCACCCCCAACGGTGCCCCTGGCCCGCGCCGGCTGGCCACCCCGACCCCGGGCGCCTCCAACAGCGGCTACCGGATCGAGGACGTCGTGATCAACGAGATCATGTACAAGCCGATCAGCCAGGATAACAACGACGAGTACCTCGAGATCTACAACCGCTCGGCCGGCTCGGTCGACCTTGGCGGCTGGAAGATCGTCTCCGGAGTCGGCTACACCTTCCCCCTCGGAACGCTGCTCCCGCCGGACGGGTACCTGGTCATCGCGAAGAACCCGGCCCAGCTGATGACCCATTACACCAACCTCACCTCGGCCAATACCCTGGGCGCTTACTCCGGCACCCTGGCCAACAGCGGTGACCGTGTCGCCCTCTCGAAGCCCGACACCCTCTTCATCCTGGATTCCCACAACGTGCTTCAACCGAAGGCGATCGACGTCGTGGTCACCGAGGTCACGTACCAGACCGGCGGGCGGTGGGGCCAGTGGTCGGCCGGCGGCGGTTCCAGCCTTGAGCTGACCGACCCTGCCGCGGACCTGCAGCAGGGCTCGAGCTGGGCCGATTCCGACGAGACCCAGAAGGCTCCCTGGACCACGGTCTCGCTGACCGACGTCCTCTGGAACGGCAGCGGCTCGTTTGGCCCCGACCACCTCCACATCAACATGCAGGGGGCTGGGGAATGTCTCGTCGACGATGTTGAAGTGTTCAAGCTCGGCGGCACCAACCTGTGCCTGAACGGGAACTTTGAGAGCACCCTGGCAGCCCAGAAGTGGGAGCTCCGCGGCAACCACGCCCTGAGCACCATTGACACCAATGGGACCGCCTACTCCGGGTCCGCCTGCCTCCATCTCCGCGCCCAGGGGGATGGCGACACCGGGATCAACGCCGTTCACCGGACGCTGCAGGCCGGGTTGGCCAGCGGGGTTACGAACACCATCCAGGCCAAGATTCGCTGGCTTGCCGGATGGCCCGAAGCCCTGTTCCGCCTGAAGGGGAACTGGATGGCGTTGCCGGCCCGGATGATTGTGCCGACGAACCTCGGCACCCCGGGGCTGCCCAACAGCCGAAGGGTTTCGAACGCCCCTCCCTCCATCTACGACGTGACCCACTCTCCGGCAATCCCGCGCTTCAACCAGCCCGTCCTGGTCACCTGTCGCGTGAATGACCCCCAGGGAATCGCCTCGGTCTCCCTGCGCTACCGGATCGATCCCTCCACCACCCTCACGAACGTCGTCATGACGGACGACGGTCAGAACGGCGACCTGGTTGCCGGCGACGGCATCTACTCCGCCCAGATCCCGGCACGCAGCACTGCCGCCGTGGTGGCGTTCCATATCGCCGCCACCGATGGGTCGCCCGCGGGCGTCTCCGGGACCTTCCCCGCGACCGCCCCCGTGCAGGAGTGCCTCCTCCGCTGGGGCGACACCATCCCGACCGGCTCCTTCACCCACTACCACATGTGGAACACCGCGGCGGTCGACAAGGCCCGCAACTCCTCGATCCCCCTCGACAACACGTACCGCGACATGACCGTCGTCTACGGCAACGGTCGCATCATTTACAACGCCGGGTTCCGCGACAAGGGAAGCCCCTACCACAGCGGTGCCGGTGACTGGGCGGTCACGGTCCCGGAAGATGACCTGCTGCTCGGGGTGACTGAGCGTGTCTGGGGGTCCACGGGCAACGGTGGCACCGAGGAGACCGGGGTGCGGGGACGCATCTCCGCCTGGCTTGCCAAGGAAATGGGGATCCCCTACCTCCACGCCCACGAGATCCGTGTCTACAAGAACGGAACCGAGCATGACCCGGGCAACATCACCGAGGACAACGAAGACCCCAACAACTACTACGCCGATGGGTGGTTCCCGACCGGCCAGAAGGGGGAGCTCTACAAGATCGCCGTCTGGTTTGAGAACGACGGCACCGACGGCGCGACCGGCGCCACCATGGAGATCTTCAACAAGAAGCTCGGAGGCCTCGACCGCGAACGCTACCGCTGGAACTGGCAGATCCGGGCCAACAAGAGCGCCAACGACTACACGAACTTCCTGAACCTGGTCACCACACTCAACTCCGCGGGAGACTACACCTCGGCGATGCTCAACCTCGCCGACGTCGAGGAGTGGATGCACGTTTACGCGTACCACCGCATCACCGGAAACTGGGACTCCTGGACGTTCAACGTCGGGCAGAACATGTTCATCTACCAGCAGCCCGGAAGCACCAAGTGGAAGCTCATCCCCTGGGACATCGACTTCGTGCTGGGCCTCGGCAACGGCACCAGCGACCCGCTCTGGGGCGGTCAGGACCCCGTGGCCAACTCGCGGCTCTACGACAACCCCGCCTTCCGCCGCATGCTCTGGAGGGCTTATGAGGAGGCGATCAGCGGCCCGCTGCAGCCCTCCCGCTACGCCCCTGTCATCGAGGCCTATCGTCTGGCGATGGTCCGCAACCGGATCACGCTGACCACCCCCACACCGATCGGGCCGACCTACATCGACCCGCGGCGTGATTACATCCGATCCCAGCTCCACTCCCAGGATGCGATCCAGTTCGCGGTGACCAACAACAACGGATCGGACTTCGTCGCCACGAGCCCCGTGCTGGTCCTCGGCGGCCAGGCCCCGTTCTCCGTGGCCGGGATTTCGGTCAACGGGACGACCTACCCGGTGCGCTGGACCTCGTTCAACACGTTTGCCATCAGCATCCCGCTCACCGCGGGGGCGAACCCGATGCACCTCGTCGGGCTCGACTCCCATGGGAACCCGATCCCGGGGATGGTTGAGGACATCACCGTCACCTATCAGGGCGTGGTGGCCCAGGCCCGCGACTGGGTGGTGATCAACGAGATCCTTTACAATCCCGTCGCTCCGAGAAGCTCCTTCATCGAGCTGTACAACGCCTCGACCACCATTCCGTTTGACCTCTCCGGGTATCGCCTGGATGGCGTCTCTTACGTGTTTCCCGACGGCAGCCTGATCGCTCCCTCGAGCTATCTCCTGATCGCAAAGAGCCGGGTCGACTTCGCTGCAGCCTTCGGCACCGGGATTCCGGTGTGGGACGAGTTCCCCGGCTCCCTGAACTCCGGGGGCGAGCGGCTGGCGCTGGTTGAACCCGGGACCACCCCCGACCTCGACGTGGTGGTCAGCGATGTCCACTACAAGAACCAGCTCCCCTGGCCTCCCCAGGCGGATGGGTTTGGCCCTTCCCTTCAGTTGATCGACCCGCTCAAGGGCTCCTACCGCGTCGGCAACTGGACGGCGACCCCGAGCAACAGCGTCAACCAGGTGACGCCCGGACGGGCCAACTCGGTGCGTCAAACCCTGAACCCGTTCCCTCTCGCCTGGATCAACGAGGTTCTTCCGAACAACGTCGCCGGCCCGGTTGACAATGCGGGGGACCACGATCCGTTCATCGAGATCTACAACTCCGGAACCTCCCCCCTCGACCTCACCGGTCTCTACCTGACCGATGACTACACGAACCTGACCAAGTGGCCCTTCCCGGCCGGCACCACCGTGGCAGCGGGTGGATTCCTCGTGGTCTGGGCGGATGGCGAGCCTGGGGAGACCACCCCCACCGCCCCTCACACCAGCTTCCGCCTCAACCCCTCGGCGGGGAGCGTGGCCCTGGTCCGCATGCAGGGCAACCCCTCGGTCCCGGCGGTGGTCGATTATCTGGACTACAGCAAGCTGCCGGCCGACCGGAGCTACGGTTCCTTCCCCGATGGCGAGCCTCGGGGCCGTCGCGCGTTCTATTACATCACCCAGGGGGCCGCGAACAACCCGACCTATCCCCAGATCCCGGTCGTGATCAACGAGTTCATGGCCGCCAACGTCTCCACCACCGTCGACCCGGCGGATGGCAAGCCAAGCGACTGGTTTGAGCTCTACAACTCGGGGACGACGGCGATCGACCTCACGGGCTACACCCTCACCGACACGATCACGAACGCCACCCAGTTCGTCATCCCGCCGGGCTACAGTGTCCCGGCCAAGGGATTCCTCCTCGTCTGGGCCGATGGTGACACACAGCAGAACGTCCCGGCCAACGCCGACCTGCACGTCAACTTCAAGCTCTCCGAGACGGGCGAGGCCCTGGCCTTGTTCTCCCCGGACGGGCAGATGGTCGACGGCTTCACGTTCGGCCAGCAGTACCCCGACATCAGCGGCGGTCGCTATCCGGATGGGGCCGCGGGGGACCTGGTCTACATGCCTCACCCCACCCCGCGCCTCCCGAACAACATCACGGGAATCAACCTTGCCCCGGTGATCACGGCGATCCCGGACAAGAGCGTGGCGGAGCAAACCCTGCTCAGCTTCCAGGCCCATGCCTCGGACGCCAACGTGGGCCAGTCGGTGACCTTCAGCCTGTCGAATCCTCCGGCCGGGGCGGTGATTGACTCCGTCACGGGGCTCTTCCAGTGGACCCCTGACGAGAGCCAGGGGCCGGCCGACTATCCCATCACGATCCTGGCCACGGACAACGGCACGCCCCCGGCCCAGGCCCACATCACCCTCCAGGTCCATGTGAGCGAGGTGAACCTGCCCCCGGTCATTGCCCCCGTCGCCCCCCAGAGCGTGGAGGCCGGCCAGGCGCTCCACATCGTCATCGGGGCAAACGACCCGGATCTCCCGGTCCAGACCCTCACCTACTCCCTCGCCCCTGGAAACCCGCTTGGCTCCGGCATCAACCCGAACACGGGCGGATTCAGCTGGTTCCCGACCCCCGAGCAGGTGGGCAACTACACCATCCTGGTCGTTGTGAAGGATAACGGCAGCCCGTCGCTCTCCTCGACGCTCCCGCTCGCCGTCGAGGTGCGGCCGGCCTCCTCCGGCACCGGCCCGACCCTCCAGCTGGTGCCCCAGGCCGACAAAACCCTCACCCTCCGGTGGCAGGCGGTCGACGGGACCACCTACCGGGTGGAATACACCGACTCGCTGACGACCCCTGCCTGGACCCCGCTGAGCGAGGTGGTCGGCGCCAACGGCGCCGCCACCCTCAGCGGCATCGACGCCACGGTGGGAAGCGAGCGTTACTACCGGGTGGTGGTGCTGCAGTAGCCGCCCCCCTCCGCCGGCAAAGCCGGTTCACATGCGCCAGGGATCGACGCGCGGGCGTCGGTTCCTGGCGCATGCCGTTTTCGGCTCCCCATCCGGCCGGGGCGGCCCTACTCTCCCGGCATGAAGAACTGGATCACTGGGTATGTGCAGGCACAGAAGGCAGCACTCGACTCGATTCCCGCGGCGGCGGTGGAATCGATCATCGGGCGGATGAAGCAGGTCTGGAAGGAGGACCGGCAGCTCTTCGTCGCCGGCAACGGAGGGAGCGCGTCGAACGCCTCCCACTTCATCACCGACCTCGGCAAGGGGGCCTCGGACAAGCTCCCGAAGCGATTCCGCTGCCTTTCCCTCACGGACAACGTCTCCTGGATCACGGCCCTCGGGAACGACTACTCGTATGCGGACATTTTTGTCGGCCAGCTTCAGAACTACGCCCGCCGGGGGGATCTTTTCCTGGGGGTGAGCGTGAGCGGCAACTCCCCGAACCTCGTCAAGGCGATGGAATGGTGCCGGGCAAACGGAGTTGAAACCGTGGCGCTGGTCGGGGCGAAGCGGGGACGGATGGCTGAGCTTGGCGACCATGTCATCGTGATCGACTCCACCCATTACGGGCGGGTCGAGGATGCCCAGATGGGGATTCTGCACATGCTCTGTTACGCGTTCATGGAAAACGCCTCCCTCGTGAGCTAGGCCGCCCCCCCCCGGGAGCGCCCATCCCGGGGCGCCCTCCCCCGCAGGAGAGACGTCGGCCATGCCCGCCACCGATTACATCCGGCAAAAGCTCGCCCAGACGCCCCACCGCCCGGGCGTGTACCTGATGAAGGACCGCCTCGGCTCGGTGATTTACGTCGGCAAGGCGCGCGATCTCCGGAAGCGGCTGAGCAACTACTTCCAGCCCTCGCGGCGCATGGCCTGGGACCCGAAGTTCAGCGCCCTCATCGAGGCGATCCAGGACTTTGATGTCCACGTCGTGCGGAGCGAGCCCGAGGCCCTCCTGCTCGAGGGGAAGCTGATCAAGCAGTGGCAGCCCCGCTACAACATCAGCTTCAAGGACGACAAACAGTTCCTGCTGCTCAAGGTGACCCTCAACGACCCGATTCCCCGGTTCACCCTCACCCGGATGAAGAAGGAGGATGGCGCCCGGTATTTCGGCCCGTTCACCAGCTCGGGGGCGATCCGAAGGACCCTGCAGCTCGTCCGGCGGCAGTTCAACCTCCGGGGGTGCCGGCCCCTGACACCGGGCGAAGCCGACTACCGGCACTGCCTCTACGGGAACCTCAAGTTCTGCACCGCTCCGTGCATTGGGAACGTCACCCGGGACCAGTACCTCCAGCAGGTCACCGCGGCGTGCGAGTTTCTCTCGGGCCAGTGCGGCGAGATGGCGGCACAGCTGGAGGAGGAAATGCGCAAGGCGGCCGCGGCCCAGGACTACGAGAAAGCCGCCAAGCTCCGGGATGCCGTGGCCGACCTCCGCAAAAGCACCCGCAAGGCCCGTGAGTTCGCCCGCCTGCCCACCTCCCTCCCGGTCGCCATCCACCCGGAGCAGGATCTTGAGGAACTGGCCCGCCTGCTGGGGCTTCCCAGCCCGCCGGAGCGGATCGAGGGCTTCGACATCTCCAACATCAGCGGCACCCTGGCAGTCGCTTCCGTCGTGCGGTTTCATCAAGGCCGTCCCTACCGGGCGCAGTACCGGAGGTTCCGGATGAAGGGGGTCACGGGACAGGATGATTTCGCCTGCATGGCGGAGGCGGTTCGTCGCCGCTATTCACGCCTGCTGCGGGAGGCCCGAGGCGAACGGGACCAGGATATCGAGGAGGCCCGGGGAATTCCGCAGGAGCTTCAAACCCTCGTGAACGAGACCTCGGAGCGCGTGCGACGGGGAGCCCCCTCCCGTCCGGACACGGAATCGCCCGCGGCCCCTCCCCTCGCAAGCGGAAGCCCCCTGCCTGACAACCTGCCAAACCTGATCCTGATCGACGGGGGAAGAGGGCAGCTCAACGCGGCGCTCGCAGAGCTCCGGGCCCTGGGGCTGGAGCGGATTCCGGTCATCGGGCTGGCCAAGGAGTTCGAGGAGATCTACCGCCCCGGCCATGACCAACCGCTGCGCCCGGGGCTTGATTCCCCCGCAGTGAAACTGCTCCAGCGGATACGGGATGAATCCCACAGGGTGGCGAACAGCTACAACGCCCAGCTCCGGATCCGGAAGATCTCGGAGAGCATCCTGGACGAATTCCCCGGCATCGGGGAGGCGAGGAAGACGGCCATCCTGAAGAAATTTGGATCCATCCAACGCCTCCGCACCGCCACCGTGGAGGAGATCGCGGAGGTTCCCGGATTTGGCGACAAGATCGCCGCCGACCTGAAAGCCTTCCTCGAAGCCCGAAAAGCCTGAGCCGATCCAAGGGAGCCCCCCCCGCCCCATACCCGCGCTCCGTCCGGCTGAACCTGGAAGGGATACGCTAACGTCTATCCACACTCCCACTCCTCCTCCTTGGAATCGCGGAGGCGCAGAAATGCGGTGACGCGGACGTGCGTAAACAGGTACCCGGTTTACCGATGGTTCCCACTTGGGGCTTGAGTTCCCCCCCCTCCTTCGCAATGATTCCGGTGTAATCCAGCCGCCGCACCAACCCGCACGGCTGTACTGCGCGTGCCACCGACGTACCGCCATGCAAGTGCCCGCAAGCCGTTGTTGTACAACGGGCCCCTGCGCTCTCCGGCTCCTCTCCCCGGCCCTTCTTGCAAGGGACCGAGGCCCGGCCCCCCCGAGGGGCTCAGGTTTTCCCCCCTGCAGACGATCCATCGGAGGAGCCGTCGCCTGACGCCGGCCCGGGGCCGCCCCAAAGTTTCCCGTTCCGCTGGATACCGACTCCGCCTCACAGCCCAACCCAACTCATGAACGCCTCCACCCGCCCCCACACCTCCCTGGTCCCATTCGCGATCGCCGCCCTGCTGCTTGCAGGTCTGCCAATGGCGCTCCCGGCCCAAAGCGTCACCACCGGTCTGGCCCGCGAGTTCTGGAAGGGGCTCAGCACCACCGACAACAGCTATCCCGCGAGCGCAGCCTTCACGAACACCCCGGCGAGTTCTGTCAGCACGCCGGCAGACTTCGACCTGCCGCAAAACTCGGCCGACGGCTACGGGGAGCGCCTGAGAGCCTTCGTATTGCCGCCTGTCACCGGGCTCTACACCTTCTGGGTGGCAAGCGATGAGTGGTCGGACCTCTTCCTGAGCACTTCCGAGTGGCCTGAGGGGAAGGTCCGGATCGCCAACGTCTCCGGAGCCACGCTCTACCACCAGTGGGACGCTGAGCCGAACCAGCGCTCCGCCCCCATCCCCCTCGAGGCCGGCCGCCGCTATTTCATCGAAGGCGTGCACAAGGAAGGGAGCGGACCGGATAACTTCTCCGTCCGCTGGCAACTTCCGGACGGAACCATCGAGGAGCCGCTTCAAGGGAAGCTGGGAGGGGTTCCGAGGCTCATTCCGTTCAAGACCAACTCGATCGCGAGCCCGGCCTTCGCCTCCATCCCGACCAACAACGTGGTGGTGCCGGAGGGCCGCCCGGTCTCCCTG
>DMJJ01000449.1 GCA_003452185.1 Verrucomicrobiales bacterium
CCCCTCCTCCGGGCTCCACCCCTCGCTGGCCTCGCAGAGGAGTGCGGCCGCGGTAGGGCCCCGGTGCATCCCGTGGTGGCAATGAAGGTAAACGGGGGAGGGGACCAGCTCTTTGGCCCGCGCCAGTTCCACAACCCGGTTGGACGGGACTCCGCCGTATCCGATCGGGAGGTGCACGTAGCGGAGTCCGTGACGGCGGGCCTCCTCCAAGTCCGGCTTGATCCCGTCGACGCTGATGAGGGTGCGGATCCCCAGGCGTGCCAGCTCCGCGAATGCGGCCTCGCCCTCCGGAGCGGCGCCGGAATAGAGGTGGGGGGTGAGGCGAAAAGCGTTCTGGAGGTTGGTCGAAGCGATGCGGAGAGGCGCGGGGGCCGCGGGGATCCCCCGGGGGGCGAGGGCCAGGGCGACGAGCGCCCATCCCGCGATCCAAAGCCGGCCTGCTCTCCGCGTCATCATCGTTTGGACACCGGGCACGGCGTTTCGTTCCTCGCCTGGCTCGTGGGGGGGCGGTCCTTTCCCTTCCCGGGATCCCCGCGGCTATCGTTGCTCGGGGGGGCGCAGGAGCTGGCTTCGCACGAACTGAATGTGACCCCGGAGCTCGTAAAAGTTATCCGCGAACGATGCCGGGAGCTTCATCCGGCTCACCCCTTTCTCAATCTCGTTGAGCCGTTCCAGGATCGCGGCCCGCTCCTCCGGCGTCGCGGGATCATGGAACAGCTCCCGCTCGATCTGGAGCAGCGCCCGGTACCAAGGATAGATTCTGGAGCGGATTCGCCAGCGGTAGATCGAGGGGAGGAGGCGGAGCGCCGGGATCAGGACCACGACCACAGGGAGCAGCACGACGAGGATGCGGTTGGCGAGGGTGGCCAGCCAGAACGGCAGATGTCGATAGAGGAAGGTCTTCCCGGTCTTGTAGAACCTCACCGCATCGTCGCTCAGCGGGAAGTCGTGCTCCAGGGGGGCGGGGAACTCCCCCCGTCGCTGGAGGAGTGTGGCGCCGCCGTGTACTTCCCGGGCGGCCTCAAGCAGCAGGTCCGAGAGGGCGGGGTGGAGCGCCTTGCGAGCCACGAGCTCGACCGTCGGCCCGATCAGGTGAACGGTGTTGGAGGGGATTCCCTTGCCGAAGTCGACCGAGCCGGCGGGGAGTTCCAGCTTGTTGAGGTAGCCGAACCGACGTGTATAGCCGTCGGCCTGCCTGAAGTCGAACAGGCTGACGGCGTCGGCCCGGAGAAGCTTTCGCATCACCGCTGGTGAGGCCGAGTCCCCCATGAGGAACAGGGCGTCGATGGACCCCTCGACGAGGGCGCTGGAGGCCTCCTCCGGTTTCTGGTCGAGGAGCGCCGTGCTGCCGCCGGGAACAATTCCGTTGGTGGCCAAAAGGGCAAGCGCCAGGGAACGCGTACCGCTCCCCGCGGGCCCGACGGAAACCCGCTTGCCGGCAAAGTCTGAGAGCAATCCTGCCGTCGGTGGAGAGCGGTGGAACACCAGCAGGGGTTGATAGGCGACGCTCCCCAGGCTCACAAGGCCGTCGACGGTCAACCCGTTGGTGATCCCTCCCTGAACGAACCCGACATCGACCTTGGTCGCCGGGTCGCCCAGGCGCTGGAGGTTCTCAAGTGACCCCTTGGAGGTGAGGATCGTGAGGGTGATGCCGTTGCGGGCCAGCAGGGCCCGGTACTTTTCCGCGTTCGCCTGGAACACGCTTCCCTCCGGGCCGGCCGAGATCGTGATGGAGGTGGGTGGGGCGCTTCGGAGGAAGAAAAATGCGACCACGACTGCAGTGACGCCGGTGAGGAAAACTCCCGAGAAGATGGTCGATCGGCCGAGCCCGAACGTCTCGGTGATCAGCTCCAAGCCGCGCGACACGGTGGATCGTTGCATACCTGGTCAGTGTTGGTCCGGCTCAAGGGTGGGTCAGCCAGACAACCGACCCGCCCCGCGTGCCAGGCGGCGAGTCGGAGGGGATACGGCGCTCCCGGCACATCGCGACGGGGGGTCAGTTCAACGACTCCGTTGCCAGCTCCACAAGGGCGGCTTCCCGTTCCGGCCCTTGTATGAAGTCGAGGGAGCGGAGGTACCGCTGCTTGTCCGCTGGGGAGGTCGCCTTGTCGAGGATCAGCTTCACAAGCAGTGGGGGGGCTTTGCGGGAGCGGCTCCGCCAGACAATGTCCCGGCCGGCCGGGGTGTTCCATCCGGATCCGACGGCGGCCAGCCACGCTCCAAAAAAGGCCTCCTCCTGCCCGTCGGCTGCGATACCAAGGGCTTCCACGTACCATCGGTCTTTGCCGTCGTGTTGGGTGGCGAGCTCCGCCCAGAGGCCCGGGGCGAGGGGGGACTTGGAGTGCCGCAGCGCGATGGCGCACTCCCGGCGGACCTGGGGGGCGGGATCCTTGACCAGCGACTTCACCAAGTCGGTGGTATCAAGCCCCAGCTCCCGCGCGATCCTCAGGCCGCAAATCCGGAGATCAGCCTCCTTGTCCGCAAGCGCCGCGTGAACGTAGGTCGAATCCCGGCCGGGAATACGGGCCAGGAGCTGCAGCGCCCGGGCGCGCAGGCGGGGATCCTGCCCCCGCCAGAGCTTCTTGAGGCCGGGCTCGGCCTTGGCTCCAAGACCCCGGAGAGCCTGCCACCCGAGGTAGCGGGTGGCCTGATTGGGGGACTGAAGGGCGGCGAGGGCCCCCGCGGCACTGCTCGTGTCGAGCTTTGGGACCGTGGGTTTGGATCCCTTCGGGGCGACGCGGTAGACCCGGCCGGTCATGGTCTCGAGCTTCTGGTCCGCCATCATGTGGCCCCCCACCCCGGCGTCGTTCCAGTCGGCCACGTACAACGCCCCGTCCGGGGCGACACAGACGTCGGAAGGGCGGAACCAGGTGTCGTCCGAGGTCAGGATGTCGACCATTCGAGCCTGGTAGCCTGCTCCGCTCCGCTCCACCGGGTACGCTCTCACCACCCGGGGACCCGCATCACAGTGGATGATCTGGTTCTGGAAGGGAGCCGGAAGCAGATGCCCCTCATAGAGGGCAATCCCGGTGGGGGAGCCGTTCCCGGTCTGGAGCAGGTTCGGCACAACCCCGGGATCATACTGGTGCCAGTGATAGTTGGGCCGCTCGGAGTCGGGGACGCCCCGGCCCTGAGCCTTCTTCCACGCATCCCCCCAGCCGGCCCCGGTCATCTCGTCGGAGTAACCATAGTTGCCATATTCCATGACGAAGTTGATCCGAACGCCCCGGTTCCCGTCGTCGTCGTTGTCGGACTGCCAGATCGACCCGAACGAATCGACACAGAGCTCGTAGTTGTTCCGGAAATTCCACCCCACCGTCTCGAGGCCGGTCCCGTCCGGGTTGCAGCGGAAGGCAAGCCCCTGGCGGTAGGGCTTCCCGGTGGTCCGGACCTCGTTTCCAGCCCGGTCGGTCACAAAGCGGCCATCCGGAAGGTGGAGCTCCTGCCCCTCGTTTCCCATGTTGAAGTAAACCTTGCCGTCGGGTCCAAACACGAAGGCGTGCACTCCGTGGTCGTGGTCTTTCCCCTTGATCCCGGTGAAAAGGACCTGCGGGGGGCCGTCCGCCTTGTCGTCATGATTGGCGTCGGTGAAGACGAAAACGTTCGGCGAGCAGGAGACGATCACCTTGTCGCCGAGGACACAGATCCCCAGGGCAGTGTTGATCTCGTTCCCTTGGTAAAAAACCGTCTGCTTGTCGGCCAGACCATCCCCATCGGTGTCCTCCAGGATGACAATCCGGTCGCCGTCAGGCCGGAGCTTCCCCCATTTCTGCCAGACCCGATAGTTGGCCCCCTCTGTGCACCAAACCCGCCCGCGCGCATCGACATCCATGTTCGCCGGATTCACCACCATCGGCTCCGCTGCAAATAGGCTAACCTCAATGCCCTCTGGGGTTTTAAGGTGTTTCACCTGCTCCTTGGCGGCCGCCAACCCGAAGCCGGCGGGGTTCGCTGCACCCGCGAGGCCGGGGAGAAGAATCGCTGCGGTGAGTGCCCCGGTCAGGCGGAGGCCACGAAGGAGTGAATTCATAATCAGGTTAGCGACAGACGATTGGATTTCGGCGAGTATTCGCAGAGAGGGTCGGAGGGACAATTCCAAAAAAAGCGAAATACTTGTTGCAACACCAAGGTCGAGTGCTACTATCCCGCCTCCATTTTCCCGGAGGAAAACCGGGATCGTTACAACGAATTTGAGCACTGGAAGCAATGCCGACGATTAACCAACTGGTCCGCAAGGGCCGAAGCAAGGTGCGGTATAAGTCGAAGTCGCCCGCCTTGGAAAACTCGCCGTTCCGCCGGGGTGTCTGCCTGCAGGTCATGACCCGCACGCCGAAGAAGCCCAACTCCGCCATGCGTAAGGTGGCGAAGGTGCGCCTCACCAACGGCTATGAGGTCATTGCCTACATCCCGGATGAGGGCCATAACCTGCAGGAACATTCGATCGTCCTCGTTCGCGGCGGCCGCGTGAAGGACCTTCCTGGTGTTCGTTACCATATTGTCCGCGGCACATTGGATGCGGCCGGCGTTGAGAAGCGCCGGGTCAGCCGCTCCAAGTACGGCGTCAAGCGGCCCAAGGCTGCGAAGGCCGCCAAGTAAGCCCGGGTCAGACCACAGCAGACCTCGAATCAGCATTTAAGCCATGTCTCGTCGTCGACAAGCCACCAAGCGCGCGATCAATCCTGATCCCAAGTACCACAGCACCCTGGTCTCCCGGCTCGTGAGCACGGTGATGATCAGCGGGAAGAAGAGCACCGCCGAACGCATCGTTTACGAGGCGTTCGACACGCTCTCCGAAAAGAATCCCGCCTCGAGCCCGCTGGAGATCCTCCAGAAGGCGGTCGACAACGCCAAGCCGCGTCTTGAGGTCAAGGCTCGCCGCGTTGGGGGTGCCACCTACCAGGTTCCCCTGGAAGTGCCGGGTGACCGTCAGCTGTCGCTGGCCCTCCGTTGGTTGGTCGACTTTGCCGATGGCCGCAAGGGGACTCCGATGAAGGACGCGCTTGCCGCCGAGATCATGGAGGCGTTCCAAGGGCAGGGGAATGCGATCCGCAAGCGGGATGAAGTGCATAAGATGGCGCAGGCGAACAAGGCCTTCGCGCACTTCCGCTGGTAGTTCCTAGAACGGTTTTCGCCCCGGGGGCAGGTCCAACGGGGCGTTTTTATTGCCAATATACGAGTCGGTTAGAATTCAAGTCGCCCTGTTGTGATGGAAACCAAAGATCTTAACTCGCCAAACCGCCAGTATCCGCTGGAGCGGACACGCAACATTGGCATCGCGGCGCACATCGACGCCGGGAAAACCACCACCACGGAGCGAATCCTTTTCTACACCGGCCTGATCCACAAGATCGGTGACGTCGATGACGGTAACACGGTCACCGACTGGATGGAGCAGGAGCGCGAGCGCGGGATCACGATCACCTCCGCCGCCGTGACCTGCTTCTGGACCCAGAAGAAGGAAGAGGGGCTTTACAAGTCGTTTGAGTCGATCGCCAACCGGGTGAACATCATCGACACCCCGGGGCACGTTGATTTCACCGCTGAGGTGGAGCGCTCGATGCGGGTTCTCGATGGCGCGATCGCCGTGTTTTGCGGGGTCGCCGGGGTGCAGCCCCAGTCCGAGACGGTCTGGCGCCAGGCGACCAAGTACAAGGTCCCCCGCATCGCGTTTGTCAACAAGATGGACCGCACCGGGGCGAACTTTGAGAACGCCCTGAACGACATGCGGAAGAAGCTTGGGGCGTATGCCTTCCCGATCTTCCTCCCGATTGGTGCCGAGGAAAACTTCGAGGGGGTCATCGACGTCGTCAACCAGAAGGCGATCGTTTGGGGTCCTGGCGATGTCGCCAACGAGGGGCTCAAGTACGAGATCAAGGAGGTCCCTGCCGCCCTCCAGCAGAAGGCCAAGGATGCCCTTGCTGAGCTGATCGACGCCGTCTCCAACAAGGATGATCTGGTCGCTGAGTTGGTTCTTGAGGAGAAGCCGATCACGCCTCCGATTCTCAAGGCGGCGATCCGTCGCCTGACCTGCCGCATCGAGCTCGTCCCCGTGCTTTGCGGTTCCGCCTTCAAGAAGAAGGGGGTTCAGGTTCTGATCGATTCCGTCATCGATTATCTCCCCTCTCCGGTCGACATCCCGGCTGCCGAAGGCCATGTGCCCGGCACCGACGAGAAGGTGGCCGTGCCCCCGAACGACGCCTCCAAGTTCTGCTCCCTGGCCTTCAAGCTTTGGACCGATCCCTACGCGGGCAAGCTGGTGTTCTTCCGCGTCTACTGCGGTCAGCTCAAGAAGGGGGACACGATCTACAATCCCCGCACCCGTCGCCGTGAGCGCGTCAGCCGCCTCATGGTGATTCAGGGGAGCGAGCGGAAGGACGTCGACTCCGTTTACTCGGGCGACATCGCCGCGTTGGTCGGTCTCCGCAACATCACCACCGGTGATACGCTGTGTGACGAGTCGTTCGATGTCACCCTGGAGCCTCCGACCTTCCCTGAGCCGGTCATCAGCATGGCGATCGAGCCGAAGACCAAGGGGGATCGCGACAAGATGTCCGAGGGGCTGCAGCGCCTCGCCGAAGAGGATCCGACCTTCCGTTGCTTCACCAACGAGGAGACGAGCCAGTTGATCATCGCCGGGATGGGTGAGCTCCACCTTGAAATCATCCGCGACCGCCTCCTCCGGGAGTTCAAGGTCGAGGCCAGCGCCGGTGCTCCGCAGATCGCCTATCGTGAGACGATCCTCCAGGCGGCCGAGGGTGAGGGTAAATTCATCCGTCAGTCCGGCGGTCGTGGTCAGTATGGGCACGCCTGCATCCGGCTCGAGCCGAACGAGAAGGGCAAGGGGGTCGAGATCAAGAACGAGATCGTCGGCGGCACCATTCCCAAGGAATACATCCCGGCCGTCATCGACGGGATCGAAGAAGCCATCCGAAGCGGCGTCTACGCCGGCTACCAGGTCATCGACGTCAAGGTGGCTGTCACCGACGGAAGTTTCCACGAAGTTGACTCCAACGAGCTGGCGTTCAAGATGGCTGGCATCTTTGCGCTGAAGGACGCCTTCAAGAAGGCGAACCCGATTCTTCTCGAGCCGTTGATGAAGGTTGAGGTCAACACGCCCGATGAGTATCAGGGTGACCTGCTCGGCGACATCAATCGCCGCCGTGGCCGGATCTCCGGCATCGAGGCCAAAAGTGGCTCGACGAACCTCAATGCCGAGGTTCCGCTGGCTGAAATGTTCGGCTACGCCACCGCGATCCGGTCCCTCTCGAAAGGCCGCGCCTCCTACAGCATGGAGCCGTACAGCTTCGAGCAGGTCCCGAACAGCGTCTTGACAACCATTTTGGATGCGGCGAAGACTCGTCCCGCCGCCCGGTCGTAAAGTGTCCGTAAACCCATAACTGCAGCCCTGTTCTTTGTATGCCTACGCAACGAATTCGGATCAGGCTCAAGGCGTATGACCATCGTGTCATCGACGCCTCGGCCCATGACATCGTGGAGACGGTGAAGCGCACTGGCGCCCGCGTCTCCGGTCCCATCCCGCTCCCCACCCGTGTGGAGCGCTTCACCGTTCACCGCTCCCCGCACGCCGACAAGAAGTCGATGGAGTCCTTCGAGCAGCGCACTCACAAGCGCCTCATCGACATCATCGATCCCACGGCCAAGACGGTCGATGAGCTTAAGCAGCTCAACCTTCCGGCGGGCGTTGACATCACCATCAAGATTTAACCTGAGGGAACCCTATGATCGGATTGATTGGAAAGAAGCTGGGCCATACCCGCGTCTATGACGCCAAGGGTGTGGCGGTTCCCGTCACCGTGATCCTGGTCGGCCCGAACCGTGTGGTTCAGTGCAAGACCAAGGACGGCAAGGATGGCTACAATGCGGTGCAGCTCGGGTTTGACGACCAGAAGGAGCAGCGCGTGGCCAAGCCGGTGCTCGGACACTTCAAGAAGTTCAAAGCGGCCGCCGTGAAGAAGCTTCACGAGTTCCGCGACTTTGAAAAGGATGTGAAGCCCGGGGACACCGTCACGGCCGACCTCTTCCAGGTGGGAGACTTTGTCGACGCGATCGGCGTCACCAAGGGACGGGGGTTCGAGGGTGTTGTGAAGCGCCACGGATTCCGCGGCGGCGACATCACCCACGGTGCCAAGGGATGGCATCGCCGGAGCGGCGCCATCGGCTGCCGTCTCTTCCCCGGTCACGTCAACCGTGGCCATCGCATGCCTGGTCACATGGGCCAGGTGCAGCGCACCGTGCAGAATCTCGAGGTCATCCAGGTTCGCCCGGACGACCATCTTCTCCTGGTCAAGGGGTCGACCCCCGGGGCCGAAGGGGATTACGTGATCATCCGTGGTGCCAAGAAGATGTCCCGCGCCTTCGTGGCCGAGCGGGCAAAGTTGAATGCCGAGCGCGCGAAGGGCAAGGCGAAGTCCGCGAAGGACGCCAAACAAGCCAAGAAGTAAGCCATGAAACTCACTGTTACCGACATTCAGGGGAACCCCCAGGGGGAACTCACGGTTTCCTTCCCGCTCATCGAGAATGGCAAGGGAACCCAGGC